>JAGXOB010000158.1 GCA_019894735.1 Promethearchaeota archaeon
TTGCAGACCCGGTCGTATCTTCGTAGATGGGCATCCCGGGGTTTGTCGGGTCGGAAATGTCGATGATCGCCAAACCAGAAACACCATCCGCCACATAGGCGTAATCTCCACTCACATAAACGCTATTTGCAGACCCGGTTGTGTCTTCGTAGTAAACAGAAGATTTTGGTGGTAGTCGTGTATTAATAATCTCATTAGGATTCTTCTCTTCAATGGGAATTAAGAATAACAATGAAATAAATAGTATGACCAGCAACATATTTATTTTTGTTGATTTCTTTTTTGATTTTTGCATTGATACCCACCACTCCCTTTAATATTCTTAAATATATTTTTTGAAAATTAAGATATATTATTATACACTATCGAACATGCTGAATATAATTTAAAATTTAGTATAGAAAAGTTTGGCAAATCGAACATATTAGCCATTGAGTAAAAGAAAAGTGTTTTAAAAGTGCTAAAAGAAAATGAAGGAATTAAGGAATAAAAGTAATTTCTTATTTAATTAGTCAATTACTGATAAATAACTAAAAGATTAATATTTTTTATCTCTAACTGATAACTATTAATCTTATCTGAAATTAAATAATACGATAATTAGATATATTTCATATTCATTGAATGGTTGATAGAGATTATTTCTGGTCTAAAATCAGAAAAAACACAGGATATACAAGATATAATAGAAAAAACTTTAGATGTAATTATAGATCAGTTAGTTTTAAATTGGCAATATAAGGAAGTTAAGAAAAAATTAACCTACGACATCAAAAAATGTATCGGTTGCAGTTTATGCAAACTTGTCTGCCCAGTTGACGCCATAGAACTTGGACCAATCCCAGAAATTGCCCAAAATATATTGGACGATTCAAATCCAAAGCTCTTTATAGATCACGATAAATGCTGTTATTGCATGTTATGTGTCGTGGTATGCCCGACCAACGCGTTCCACGAAAATATTGAGCCGGAAGGACAAATTGACATGGACGAGTTTCCTACGATCGAGAAATTCTATGAAATTGATTTCGATAAGTGTACTGAAGATACAGAAAATAAAATTTGTCAATTATGCTTGTCGGTACGAGATAGCAATTATATCCAAGATTACTTTAAAATTTCAAAAGAATGTCCAGCTGATTGTTTTTCAATCAGTACTCCTATAGAAGGAGAAGTAATTATTAAGAAAAATATGTTACACAAGTGTGACCCGCAAGGTTGCAAAGCTTGCGTTAATATCTGCCCCGTAGATTCATTTTACATCCCTGAAAGCGCAGAAGACGTCGTAAAATATGGAAAAATTGCCTGTAACGAGGACGAATGTTTTTATTGTGGAGCCTGTGAAAATTCTTGCCCAGACGATCTCATTGTTGTTAAGAGGAAAGATGTTCAAATTATTGATCCGAAAAAAACAGGATCCTATCCTTGGATAGAAGGTTGGGTTAAAAACATAAAAGAAGTGTTAAGAAAGGCTCTTATTGAAGGAAAAGAGCAAGTAGAGATTCCCACTGTTGAGGAACATATTAAAAAAATAAGTAAGTCGAAAGTTGTTGATGTTCCTCAACTCTCAGATGAAGATAAACAAAAATTAGGAGAACTTAATGCTAAAATTCAATCTATATTAAAATCTTCCAAAATTAGATATTGGATTAAAGATAAAAAAGTAGATAGCATTCTGAAAGAATTAAAAAAAGAAATGCAAAAATAATTAATGTGTTTAATCATGAGTGAAAACGAGAGAAAAACATATAAAATAATTGGCACCATAAAAGATGTTAAAGGTCGATGTAACGCAAAACACAAAAAAGGAGATGTGATCGAATTGAGTGGTCACGATTCTGGAGGATTGTGTGGCTTCTTTTATCATGATATTTTTCCTTCAGTTCTAACTTTAGAATTTGGTGGTACTTTTCCTTGGTCGCAAGATCCTGATGTAGTTGAGCTAGAATGTCCAGATCGTTATAATATTGTTAAAATCGAATTAAAAAGGATTCGATAAAGGATTAGAAATCTAAAGTTAAGAGAAAGTTTTAATTATTACTGAGTGACTATAGATTGGAAAATATCGATACTAATGAAAAAGAAATAATTCAAATCCTGGAAGCAGTTAAAAAGTTAATTTTAGAACCCAGATCTAACCTTTCTTGGTCAACATTTGATAGTAAAGATGAATTGGTTTTTGAAATAGATGCTCATATCCATAAATTAAGAGGTAAAGATTATTCAAACGTTAAAGCTCTTATTCTTCTATTTACTCCAACATCAGATTTTCAAGAAATTTCACTGTCAAGCGGATGGGGTAATGAATACCTAAACCTTTCTGAGAGGTTTGATACTGCTATCAAAATTTTGTGCAAGAACATCAGTTAAAACCTTTTTTCGACAATTTATTTCAGTTCTTTTTTACCTTTCTTGCTAAAATTGAAAGAACACCTATTGATTTTAAAAATCTCCTTGTTTTTATAATTAAATTTAGATGATTAGTTAATTATTCAAAAAAGAAAAATTGAATATAAATCACAAATCGATTACTATGATATTAAGATTAAAGATAAAATCAAATATTAAAAGTAAAACAAAACAAATTTACGTCTGGATTGAAAAAAATAAAGAGTTTAAAGAAGATGTCCAACAATTAATCGAATTTTTTAAAGAGCAAATTCAAGTAAAAACCAGAATAGGGTTCCATATATACCATAAAATTACTTCAGATAATCCCGCAATAATGTTATCACTTCTGACGACAGTTCAAGAATTAATTCCTGATATTTATTTCAATACAAACGACTCAATTAATATGGAAGAATCTCTTGAAATCTAATCCTTTTTCATTTAAAAACGTTTAATTATTCTTATTCATATTCTATGCGTTAAAATTACAAAAGAGAGAAAAGTAGAAAAATGGGAGAGGGGGGATTCGAACCCCCGGCCACCTGGTCCCAAACCAGGAATCATACCAAGCTAGACCACCCTCCCATTAAATTCGGGAAGTAAATTGATAATTTGTTCCTTAGTAATGAAAAATAAGATCATTAAATATCAATAATAATGATTCAAATCTTTTTTCGATTTTTAATTTTGTTATTTCGATGTTACATCAATTATTTTTGTTAAATCTAATAAATTAGGTTATATTTAATTTTTTTAGGAATAATCTTTCAGTTAGCTCTAAAATGACGAAAACAATATATTTGCAGAAAATTGGAGATATCGAACCTGGAATATTGATAATTCTTAAAAAGAATTTGAAGTGGTTCTTTAAAAAATGTCACCTCAAAGTTGTTATTCTTCCTGACTTGTTTACGCTTTTGGATTCCGAGTTTGTATCCGAAAAGAAAAAATACAACGCGAGAAAGATTAGAAAAAGATTAATCACTCATGGTAAGAATAAAAATTATTATCGCATTCTGGGTGTTATGAATTGTGATATTTTCACCAAACCTTCGAAATTTTTACATGGTGTTGCTGATCCTCCTAAAAATAAGTCTTTTGGCGGAGCATTAATTTCAGTTATTCGCTTAAGAGAAGAATTTTATAGAAGAACTGAAAATATAGCTCAATTTGAGCAAAGAGTTCTTAAAGTAGCAATTCACGAGCTTGGCCACACTTTTGGTTTAGAACATTGCGAGAATCTATGTGTGATGCGCTCTTCAAACTCTTTGGTAGATACAGATATAAAACCTCGTGATTTCTGCGAAATATGTTTACAAAAACTGAATAATTATTTAAGTGATTCTGCTTAGCCTAATTTGTATTTTTCTCTAAATTTTAAATGTAATTGCTCACTAATTTTTAAGATATGTTTATGCTGTTTTACAATATTTTTCAAATAGTCGGGAATATTTCCTAAACCGAAGTAGGCTCCAGCTAAACTCCCCCCTATAGCGCCTACAGTATCGCTATCGCCACCTGCAGTCGCTAATTGAATAATACAATTTTCAAACGAGTTTAGATTTTTTAAAAAGACGAATATAGCGCAAGCAACGGTGCTTAAAGTATAAGGATGAACAAAAGCTTTACCTAAATAATCTTCGATAAAGAAAGGAGATTTTACTCCCACTTGGGAGAATTTTATTAGCCCGGTCTCAACTGAAATGTTGAGATTATCTTTAACTCTATTTAAAATCTCTATAAAATCTTCCCATATTTTTTCTTGCGAGTTTGAAATTGAGGATATGATAGTTTCAAAAAACTCCTCAATAGAAAAACTAGTTTCTATTGATTTATCAATTAGAAAAGCTATGGCTCTTGCTATAACGATTGCACCTGCCGCAGCCGCGGGGTGAGAATGAGTAATCACGCTTGATTTTAACGCGGCATTTTTTAAACTCTTTATGTCTTTACTGTAATATAGTCCAATAGGAGAGACTCGCATTGCAGTGCCATTTCCTCCGGATTTTGAGGCTGCTTTTTTCCATGGAATTCCATATTTTAATTTTTGAATGGCAGATATGCACCCAAATCCAGGACCTATAGGAGGATCTTCAAGCCAGCTAACATATTCCCTAACAAAATTATTTTCATTAAATCCAGATCCTTGGATAAGTGCTTCTGCCGTGTGTAGAGTTAATTGAGTGTCATCTGTGTAAGTTTTGAATAAATTTTTGTTTTCTTTCATATATTCTTTGAAGTCCTCAAAATATGAATATATTCTATCCCTAAGCATTCCTTCAAACGGATGACCTAAGGTATCTCCAATGCTTACTCCTAATAAGGTTCCGGAAAATTTATCTAAATAATCAACTTTCATGTTTTTATAGCTTTTTATACCAAAATCATAATTAGCTTCCTATTTATTTTTTGTCTATAACAAAGATCATTAATCCTCAAAAACAACGGAAGGTCAAACCGACTCAAATTGTATAGCGTTTTATTTATGATGTGCTTAGCAATAATGCTTATAAGTGTCTTTTAACAATTTATACTTTAATTAGAATTTTTTATTTAAATAGTTAAGTCAATATATACTTACAGAATAATGAATACTAAGTTGAGAGTTTATGAATAAACTAGAAAAGCTAAATAATGTTATTACTGCCATGATTACACCTTTCACAGAGGACTTTATAATTGACGAGGAAGAATATAGAAAGTTTATTAGATTTCAGATTGATAACGGGTGTCATCCCCTTACTATGGGCACTACGGGTGAATCCGCGACCCTTTCTCATGAAGAACACCATGATGCAATGGATATTGCGATTGATGAGGGGAAGAAGAGTGGAAAAGATCCCTTTATATTAGCAGGTTGTGGGAGTAATTCAAC
>JAGXOB010000015.1:0-22552 GCA_019894735.1 Promethearchaeota archaeon
GATAAGCCTATAAATGTGCTTCTCAACGAATATTTTGTATTAATGATTGCCATGATTCTAAGTTAGAGATAAATATCGACATCCTTTTTAGGAAAAATTTTAATGATTTTCAGTAGTCCTGTTCCGATCTTTAGTTTTTCAACTTCTTCAGAGTATAGGGGGTAGTAATCATTAAAAATCTTGTATACGCTATTCCATGCCTTTTGCACTTCAGTTTTCTCTCCTATCTGTTTCCTAAGGTTAGAAAACATGGCTTTAGCTTTTTTACGGGTTAAAAATTTAACGAAATTCTTAATTACTATAATTCTAAACTTCTTGTAAACTTCAGGTCTAAAATTAGCAAGCGCATAACTTAAATCGTCGTCAGCAATGGGAAAAAAGTTGATTCTCCTGTCTTCAGGTTCGTTGGGGTTTTTGATTAAATCTAGTTCTATATCTCCTTCGCTTATGTTTTCTAATATTGGGTAAAGTTGGCCTGGAGTTATCCTTGTTTCCATTTGAATTTGAGACGCAATCTCTGAAATAGAATAATTGAAGTCAGGATATTTTTCTTGATTTTCAATTCGATAAATATACTCGTTTTTTAGTATTTCCAAAATTGCATTTTTCAACGAGCTTGGGATATCTTTTTGAGTAAATGAGATCGAAAGATCTTTCTGTTTCTGTTCAAACGAAAATTCGTCCTTTTGCTTTTTTGTATAATCAGTAGCAAGAGAGGATAAGAATCGATCTGAAGCTTTATCATTATCAGCATCGACATTCAAATCAAGTTTTTTAGGTTTTTTCGAAGTCATGGTTGTGTAGAGTCTATCCGACAGATATTTTTTCGCTTTTTTCTGTGCAACAGATTTTTTATCAAATTTTTCCAGAACAGAAGAAAAATCTATAATCTTTTGCCTCCTTCCGTCTTGATCTATTTCATCCGTTAAACTAATATTCATGTCAATGTTGGCTAAATCCTCGACTAAGGCGTAAATTCTGTTTTTCGAGAGTCTCGTAGCCCTTATTAACTCACGATCTAAAATCTCGAGAGGATAGCCTTCTCCTCTGCGTAAATATTCGCTACGTATTAATTTATAAATTATGTCCATACTTTTTTCTTCTAGATTAATCGTTTCTTTCTGTAAACGAATAAACATCGATGTTTCGTGCGGTTTTAGATAATAAAATAGTAAAGTACTTCCTAGGAAAATAATCATTATTATAGATACAATATACTTATCTGCCATGAAGAATTGGCCTAATGCAGTAACATCTTGATTCGGCACTTGAGTTTGTAACCCAAAACGAGTGAGAGTTTGAGCAAGAACACACCCTAATACTAACAATATTAAGCCATCTCTTTTAAAAATAAGAAATCTCCATTCTAAAGAACGACCTAATTTTTTTATTATTCTAGATAAGAAATACATTGAAAAAGCAAATTCAATAATAAAAATAAACCATACTGTCGAACTACTTGCTCCAACTGTAGCTTTTAATGCTGTGACCGTAACAGGATTTAAAATTAAAAACAAGGATAATTGAAATACTTGAAAGAAAAATATAAATAAAACAATCAGTGAGAATGTATAATTATCAAACAGTCCTGCTCGTTTTGTCTCAGCTCTTCGCCTTGTAAATACAAATTCAAAAATTATAAATAACAACGTTAATATTAAGCTAAAGTAAATTAAGGGCATAATCAAGCGCATTTCTAATATATATACTCCTACAGCTTCACTAGGAGCAGAAGGGCCTAGAACATCTAGCGATATATATACTAATAAACCCCTGTAAAATAGCGCTATTACCACTAATACTCCCAATATAAAATATGGAGCTATAAAAGCAATAAATCGACGAAATGCCGAATATTTAGTTATAAACTGTGCTTCAATTTTTGTCGCAAACTTTCTTGAATACATAAAAAATCTAATACTCAATAAAATAAGCCATATTGTTGATAATCCTAAGAGATAACTAATGAAATTAGTATTAATACTATAAATGAAAAAAAAGAATATATGGAATCCGGAAATAATACTTACATACAATACAACTTGCTTTATTAGCGAATGTTTTTCAAAAATGAAAACTCTGATCATATCATTGCTGTATAGTATAGATAATGTAAGAAAAAAAGCTACTAATGCATTTCCAAATACGAAAGGATTTCCAAAAGTGAGAAAATTTAGATAATCCCCTGGAAAATTAATCCCTATTAAAATTAAAAAGGAGTAGATTAAAAAAATCGCGTATAATCCAAAGAACTTCTTTTCTGCAAAGTATGATTTTGAGGGTTCTTGCCCCTCTACATATAAATCTTGAACAAAGATTTTTCGAATATTCTGCTCTAGAGATGTTTTTATTTTAGCAATATTATCTTTAGCTTTCATTTTCTTCTAAAATGTAAGTTTCTTAAGGGTAAATGTTTTGTTAAAAAAAAAAATTGTTATTTTTCGTATATGCATTGAAAGAAAAATAGTTTTTTATTCTCAATACTTTTCTAGACTAAATCGATTTTGTAGCTTAAAATTTAAAAGGACTTTATTATTATATTATAATGCACATGGATAAACAACCAGAGAAACAAGATAAAGAAACCTTGATAAACCTTGTCAAACAAGGTATTGAAATGTTAGCTGAAAGGAATATTTCAAATGTAGTAATTTTGTCTTCTTATAAAATAAACTCAGTATTAAAAGATAATTACGGCGTTGATATTAAAGTTGACAGGATAGGTCGAGTTTTAAGTATTGTAGCTAAAAAAAATCAGCTTAAACGACTATCTACTCAGATCCCGAAATATAAATTACAGATATCGAAAGTTTCGGCACTTCAATATTATTAATAACCAATTTGACTAAATACCACTCTAAATCGTTAAAGAATCTTTGTATTCTAAACCACAATTAACTAAATTAAATAATAAAAGTAATTTTAGTTATTTTTTAACATTCCTGAAGTCTGGAATTATTGATTGAAGTCTTTCTATTAATTCTTCAAGCTCAGCGAAGTCATTATTAAAAGTTTCGAGATCTGAAATTATTTTATCATAATTAGTACTCAAACTTATTTCGAAGGGGTGATTAATAGCACTCATTCCTTTTAACATATCAATCGAGAGATTTTCGACTAAATATGTTAAATTAGAGATTTGATTGGTCGACTTCTCAACGCTCTCTTTAATCTTCTTATCTTGCATTGAAAGTTCATACAATTTATTAATGGTTTCATTCAGATCTTTCTTTATAGCTTTAGAGATAGATTCGATGCTTTGTTCTAAGTTTTTATTGATTTCACTTGCTAGAACTTCTTTAATCTTGTTTGCACTAGTTTTTAATTCCTCTTGGCCTTCGATACGCTTCTTTATGTATCTCTCGATTTTCTCTTTATATTCGTCAATTCTTTCTTTAAAATTGAGATCAATCCATTTTTCTACTTTTTCAAAACCATGATTTATTGCTAGGTTCATGTTTGCTAGAGAATCGTTAATTTTATTTAAACCAATTAGCGCTCCATCGTTAAATTCCGTAGACCATGTTTCTAACTCCGTTTTGTAGTTATTTAAGACTAAGTTAGAAAAATTTTGTAACCCCTTCTTAACACCCTCTACAACAGGTTCAATATTTGGATATTTTAAATCATTATCTGAATCCAATGGACCCAAAGACATCGGAATTTCTTGAAGATCAGGGGGAGTTTGATCGTTTATCTCTAATTTCTCACGAATTATTATGGGGTTTTTTGTTTGACCATATTCGACGAGTTTTTGAACCCATCTATAAAAATCTAAAGATGTGGGCGCTTCTATTTCATATTTTACGCTAATAGTGTTACTTTTCTCTCCCTTTTTGGGATCTTCAAGTCGAAAGACTTCCAAACCGAAATTCTTTCCTTTTTTGAGTTTGGAATGATCAAAAACAATTCCAAATCCGTTAGAATTTTGTTCATTCTGAAAATAAACATGATTTTTTTTGTCGACATCAGAAAAGAAAAGCGACTTACTGTCTGGATGGCTGTGGTACCACCCTAATACTTCAAGGTTCTCGTTTTTTGCCTCATCTTTGGTTTGAGCTAGAATATTGTGAACTTTTTCGGAAAATCCTAATTCAACAATGTCTCCATGAGTTATAGGAATAGCCCGATTTACTTTAATATTGTTATTATTAGGATCTCTACTGCCTAAGCAAAATCCCAAAACTTGATCATTATAATCTAGTGAAACATTGGCAAACCTTAAGACATGAGAAAGCATGTCGTTAAACGCACTCATGTTTATGAAAATTTTTCCATTTTCACCTGCTGCTTTTTTATCGTCAGTCATCCTTAATCAGTACCTCCTTTTTCAAGTTCTTTAATTTTTGATAAGAGTTGTTTTTTTTCTGATTCTAATTTGTTAATTTTCTCAAAAATAGGTGTTTTTGTACCTTCCAAAATTAAAACTGCAGCTTTCAAGTTTGTCAAGAATTTCTGCGATTTGTTACTCAAATCAGTAAGGATATTTAATGTCTTATTGTGTTTCTTTGACGTAGCATCAGAAGTTTCTTTTTGCATTTTTTTAATTTTTTCAAGAATGGTTTCCTTTATAGCAGTGATTTTATCTGATAAGGAGTTTAAGGAAGTCTCAATTTTTTCCAGATTATCTAAATTAAATGAGATATTACCATTGAAATCTACTATCTTCTTGTGGCACTCGTTATAATCTCTTGAAAAATCGTTTTTTAATCCGTCAAACTTCTCTTTAAATAGGGTACTTACCTTCTCTTCAACTATTTCTTTTATTTCGTTTAAGATAGTAATAATTTCTCCTTGATACAGATCAATTTGGTCTAAAAAATCGTCAACATAACCTTCTGCATTAAATAATTCAGCATTTAAATCGTCTTTATATTTCCTTTGTATTTTGTCAATCCCCGTATTTATTAGTTCTTTTAGTTGGTTTAAATTTGTACTAATTTCTATATTGTTACTTTCAATTTCACCTGAAATATTTGTGCTGATAGAATTAAGGAAATCTATTAAAGGCGTTAAGGATAATTCTAAAAAATTAGCGATCCCTATTTGAAAAGATTCTATTACCTTACGCTGATCGATTACAGGTTCTTTAAATTGTAACTGATTGAGTTCAGGAACTTTTACATCTCCGAACATGTCAGCGGTCTCATTTTCTTCGATAATGGGAGGTTCTTTTGTATGAACACAATTAATTAATTCTACTATTTTGAAATAATATTCAAGGCTATCTGGGGGTTCTACTACCGCTGTAACTTGATGAACGCTTGAATCTCTGACATTTGTAGGGTTCGTTAAACGGATAGCTCTAAACCCGGGATCATCAGGGCTGTCCAAATAAGCGTGATCAAACACTAAGGCTATTCCACTAGGATTTAATTCATTTTGCCATCCAAATTGATTCTTAACATCTGTTGGTGAAAAGAAGATTTGGTGTTGGAATAAATCGGGGTGGCTATGATACCAACCAACCATGAACCAGTTTTTTTCTAAATACATGGAATTGGCTTTTTCAAAAAATATATAATCGTTAATTGAAAATTCAACTTCTACGCTACTCCCGTGGGAAATAGGTACTACATCCTCTATTATTACATTCTTAAATTTTTTATCTTCACCTTCTTCGAGATGTCCAATGAGAACACCCATAACTTCAATACACTGAGAATGACTTCTAGCTTTATTCCCAAAACGAAAAACGTGCAGAATCATTTTATAATAAGCGTCAGGTTTAATCTTAACTACGCTACTATCTACATCTTTCCCCATATTTACTCACTTAAACTTTTAGTACCTGAAAAAGTATCATTATTAGATTTATATTTTTAACAATTAAAATTTTGAGCAATTAATATAAATGTATAGTAAATGATAATTTATTCTTCTTTTTCATTTATATCTTTTTTTTCTTCTTAAAATTTTAGTAAAAATGTAATGATCCCTAAATATCAAAAAATGTTTGAAGATTTATAGTTACAAGCAATTGTAAAAAGGAATAATAAAATAAAATGTATTAAATTAGTGCGGTAGAGGTTTTCCGCAGTAGGGACAGAACTTCCACCCTAAATCTTTCCCACAATGAGGACAAAATGTCGAGCTTTCGGCCTCCTCTCCTTTTGGAATTTGTGGTAGCTCTCTTGTTGTTTTCAAGGTTGAAGTAGTAGAATACTCTGCATGTACTTTCTCTTCTTCTTTTTTGTATTTCATTCTTTCTTGGAACGCTTGACGTTTTTCATCATCTAACTCTTGGACCGATTTCATCCCCTCTTCTTTAACCCATCCTGTTACGACAGGTCTTTTTAGTTCGCTAACAGGAACTTTTTCTAACTCTACTTTTTTAGCCTCCGAAATGGGAGCTACAACTTTCTTTTCATCCCTCTTTGTTATCGCTTGTTTTGTTAAGGCTTGTACGGTTTTCATAATTTGGTGAGGATTAATATTTGGAATTGCTACTGTCCTCAATACCCAACCTACGATAAGGTTTTGATTGGGGAAACCCATCTCACTCATATCTTCATCTTTATAGACATATGATTCTAATAAAGAATTGCCCTTTAACAAACGAGATGCCCACTTTCCATTTATGAGTCCTAACTGAATTCTATACGAAGTTCCAGGGATTCCTAATTGGCTACTAAGGGGTTCAAATCCTTTTTCAGAAATAATTTAATCAACTCTATTTGGTATAAATTCTAATCAGTTGAAATCAGACTGATTTAATGAAATAATAATATTATGATAAATTTTGACTTTAAATAATTTTATGTTCAACCAACCATAATCAATTTTTCAGCAGTAATAATATTTATGGTTGAATACTCCCTCGCCTACAAAATCGGGTATTATAAGCAAAAATAAAAACATAAATATGTGTAGTGGTATTAATTGTTCAAATACTATCGTTAAAATACAAACTATGACAGTTATTATCCCAAAAGAGGTGTACTTTACTGTTGTCGCAGCTTGTGTAAGATTTGCTAACAGAAAAAGACCTAAAGAGGATTGGAAAGAAGTAAGTGGAATTTTTACAGGGAAATATATTGAAAATAAAAATGGTAAAGACCTTTATGTTTCAGCATCTTATCCAATAATGCATGATACATTTGATCCCAATGATGCCAGTGTTGACGAATCTGATCCTCGTACTGTAATTGACGGTTACGAATATTCTGATGAAGACCACGAATCTTTTGCTTTAATTGATGAAGATGCTTTTTCAAGAGGTGAATTCACTGTTGGTTGGTGGCATAGTCACCCTGGATTTAAAGTTATGCTTTCGGGATTTGGAGATCGCAAAACTACTATCTCCTATCAAGCTCATAATCCTCTAGCAATTGCTCTCGTTTTTAATCCTGATAGATTAGTAAGACAAATAGAGCTCCCACAAAAAGCAGGTGATCCAGTTAAGCAGTTGAGAAGCGATCCCGGTTTTAAAATTTTCAGAATGGAAGATCCAAACGATAGATATAGTAATTTTTACGAAGTAGAATATATTATTGAAGGATTTGAGGATAATGAGCATGTGGTAAGAAAGGCTCAGAAGTTGGCTATTGACATAACTAATTTTTTTTCTGGTGAAGATATATTTGAAACTTACGATAAATTTATCAATAATAGGATTAACGAACTAAATTCGCGTTTACAAGGGATTGAAGAATATTTAACTACTTTAGCTCGAAAAGGAGAAGCTCATAGAGTAATTGAAGTTTTGAACAGTCAAACTCGAGATATCAGAAAATTCATTGCTGAAACTTTTATTAAGGTTGAGAGCATTAGACAATTTAAAAACTACTTAGAATATAAAGAAAGATCAAAAATAGTCCCCCTTATTGAAGAAATACTAGCTAAATGGGATGAAACTGTTGCTCAATTAAATATTAAACTCACAGAAATAGCTAAAAAATTTTGAAAATCATCTAATTTTCTCAATCTGTTAAGTTTTGAGATTCTTATTTTTAATCTATTGTTTAAAGGGGAAATATTTATTTGAATTATTGGTTTCTCTACTTTATAAATTAATTAGCTAATTGAGTTTATTATGCGTAAAGTTCAATTCCCATTTGTTGCTATTTTAGGACAAGATAGAATGAAACTCGGACTAATTTTGAATGTAATTGACCCTCAAATTGGTGGAGTTCTTTTGACTGGGCAACAGGGCACTGGAAAATCGACGGGGGTTCGTTCTCTCGTAGAAGTAATGCCAGATATAGAAGTGGTTAAAGATTGCCAGTTTTCGTGCAATCCTAAAGTTAATGTAGACGATCTCTGCGAAGATTGCCGCGTTAAAAAGGAAAAGGGAGAATTAGAAACGGAATTCAAGGAAATGCGCCTAATTAATCTTCCATTAGGCGTAACGGAAGACATGGTGACCGGATCGTTATCTATCGATAAAGTCCTCACTGAAGGGATCAGGAGTCTTCACCCCGGACTTCTTGCTAAAGCTAATCGCGGAATATTATATATAGATGAAATTAATTTACTTCAAGATCATATAGTCGACACCTTATTGGATGCTTCTGCATCTGGTGTAAATATCATTGAAAGGGAAGGAATTTCAGTTATACATCCTTCTCGGTTCATACTCGTTGGAAGTATGAATCCTGAAGAAGGCGATCTTCGCCCACAAATAGCGGACAGATTAGGTTTGGAGGTAAAAATAAAAGCTCCACGCGATGCAAAACTGCGCGCTGAAATCACAAAAAGAGTGATTGATTTTGGCGATAATCCAAAGGCTTTTATAAAACAATACGAGCAAGAGCAAGAAGATTTAAGAAAAAAAATTGTAAAGGCTCGTGAGTTAATTAAAAATGTCAAAATTCCGGCTTCTGTTTTTGAATTCGTTTCGATGTTAGTGAACGAATTGGATATTTTTTCACAAAGAGCTGATATAACCTTTATCAGATGTGCTCGTGCCCACGCTGCGTTAAATGGAAGAACTGAAGTTGCTGAAGAAGATTTAAACGCAGCAATGGATTTAGTTTTCGAGCACCGAATTAAATCGCTCCATTACGAAATGACTCCCCAAGAAGTTAAGGCAAAAATTGTAGAAGTATATGGAAAAATACAAAAGGCTTACGAAGATCCAAAAACCTATAGACCAAATAAAGAAACTGAAGGCCCCCTAAAGCACGACGATACTCCACAAAAAGAATTCAAGCGACAATCAGTTGATCCAAAAAAAGTTGATGTTCCAGAAACTAAAGAACAGAAATTACCTCCCCCCAAATACCCCGATAATAAAAAAAGAAATCCCTCACCAGCTGGAGGTTGGAAAGTAAAAGATTTACCCCTCTACGACGAACGAGAATTTAACTTCTTTGAAAACGGAAATGAGTCGTTGCCATTAATCTACCAAATGGAAACAAAAATGACTTCTGTTTTAGATACTATAAGAAAAGATAGAAAAGTTTCCGATTATGGCGGTAGGGGAATTGGAAGGCGCATAAAAATTGCTTCTTCTCAAAAGGGTAGATATGTCTCGTACAGAAGACCTCTTAATCGACCTAAAACTATTGCTCTCGACGCGACCATACGGAGTTATTTAAAAAATACAATTTACAACCAGACGGATATAGAATTTCCAATTAGATTTAACAAATACGATCTGATGGATAAAATTTACGAGTATCGAGCTCCCTTAGTACTCTTTTTCGTTCTCGATAGCTCAGCTTCGATGTACTATGTAATCAAACAGATGACGGATGTTATTCTTTCGCTCCAGCGAGAAGGTTACAGAAAAAAAGATAAGCTAAGTTTAATTATATTTAGATCGAAAGAGGCTGTAATCCTTCAAAAACCTACGGTGTATTTTAAATCTGCTGTAAACAAACTCAAAAAAGTCGAAGGAAAGTCTTACACCCCTATGGCCGCAGCGTTAACAAAATGCATAAAATTGATCGACGCTGAGAAGTTAAAGAATAGAAACATAATTCCGGTTGTCTTCGTTTGTAGCGATATGGGCGCAAATATATCTTATAAATACCCCGATTTAGTTGCTCAAATCCAATCAGATTACACATTAATTGTTAACGAATTAAAAGTTTTGACGAAACAACTATCGAAAAAAGGAGCCCACATGGTGGTGTTAGAACCTAAAAAATCTTACGCAACTAGAAATTTGGGAGTAAATACTTTTGCGGCTGACAAGATAAAAAGGAATTTCAAGAAATACGGAAGTGCTGAAATTTTCCAATTCGATAGAGTTAATCCAAAAAACTTAATTTTAGAACTGAAAAAAATACTTTAAGTTCATAATTAACTTCTTACTATTTAATTAATGAGCATTAAACAAGAGTCTGTTTTAGTTGCCGGGTTTAACACTCGCCCTTTAGTTTATTCCTTAAATAGAGCCGGATATGAAGTGTATGCCGTTGATTTCTTTGGTGACTTAGACTTTTATCCCTATGTAAAAGATTGTTTAATTCTAACCAAGCAATTAAGCACAAACTATGATGGAGTTAAAAATAATTATAGTGAATACTTCCCCCCCTTAATTCTAGAGCTCTTAGAAAAACATCCTGAAATCAATTATCTGATTATTGGAAGTGGTTTAGACGACGCTATAGAGGAGAGAGTTCTCATTTTACATGAGATAAATCGAAAGAAGTATAAAATTAGAAACCTTAATAATGAATTAAAAGCGATTAAAAAAAGCAGAGATATAGAACTTATTCTCAATATGTTACGGAAAGGAGGTTTCGATGTTCCAGGAACAGTTTCTTTTGATGAACTTAAATCCAAAGTTAACGAGTTAGAATACCCTTTTATATTAAAAAAAAAGAGCGGCTCTGGGGGAATTAATGTTTATAAAGTTCAGAATAAATCTGATCTCACCTTTACCATTAACCTAATTAATAGAGACACCTTCGATCCAAAAGATTGGCTAGTGCAAGAATATATCGAAGGGAATCCAATAAGTTGTACGACAATATCTAATGGAAAAGAAAGTGAAGTAATTTCGATAAATCGTCAAATAATCGGAGATAAATATCTGAATGCTCCAAAAGAGTTTATGTATTGTGGAAATGTGGTCCCTGCTAAGGTCTTTGAAGAAGAAAAGAAATTGATAGTCGATATTTCGTTGAGACTGTCAACTGAGTTAGGTTTAAAAGGAATTAACGGATTTGATTTCGTTTTGAATAACCATTATCCGTATTTAATGGAAATTAATCCCCGAATTCCAGGATCAATTAGAGCTTCTGAGGAGACAATGGATATTAATTTATTAGATTTGCACATAAAGAGTTTTACGAATAAGGGATGGGAATTCGTTAAAATGACCCTGAAGGATGCAAAAATCGAAAATTTTACGACCAAAATGATTTTCTTTGCCCCTAAAGAAATTGATAAAGGTCTAATAAATAAAATTAACGAACTGGAATATGTTCACGATAAATCGGAACCAGTCATGAGCATTTGCAAAAGCGAACCAGTTTGTACTATATTATTTAAGGCTAAATCATTTTCTGATTCTTATTTGGGTGCTTTAAAAGTAGTAGACGAGATAAAGAAGATAATTAAATAGCTTACGAATTATTGCTTGATAATCGATTTGATTTTGGCTATATGACTTCTGAGAACTTTATCGTCTCCTTCGGATACAGCGATAGCGAGTATCCTGCTCTCGTCTAATTCGTGGATAATTATCGAACCGTGGTCTCCTCCAATTATCGAAAACTCTAGACTTCCTTCTAATAATATTCCAGCTAAATTATAAATAGCAGAAGTCATTGCGGATATGATTGGTTCAGGCATCGTAGATTGAACTTTAATAGGTAATCCATCTTTGGTAATGATGGCGATAACTAACGCATTTGGGATTGCTCTTTTAAGAGCTACGAAGACTTCTTCCTTGATGAGATCGCTAGTCTCTATGATTGCCGACATTTTTATTGCGAGTTTTCTTAGAGATCGGATGTAAAAGTCTAAACCTTCAAGTTCTGCTAATTCCCTATCTAAATAGGCGATTAAGGCCATAAAATCTGTTAATATCGTTAGTATAATTCTTTTTTGGCCGGTAATTAAGGTATACGAGCTTTTTTGGTTTAAAGAGTCGCTTAGCATTTTAGACGAAAGAAACACCATGCTACTACTCGCAGCAGCGAGTTCAGATTTTGTCATTTGGATATCTTCCTTTAAATCGGAAACTATGTGAGTACCGCCGTGTGTCGAGATGGAAATCCCGAGAATACTTTTCTGGTCTTTTATTTCTTGACTTAATAAATCTGTTAACTCACGATTTAATTGTTTCATATGGTCTTCTTTAGACATGAGAATATAATAATACTAATCAAATTTAAAGATATTCTTATATCGGTAAAAACAGAGTCTAAAAATAAATCTCAATTCAAAATTCATTTTTTTCCCGTTTTTTTAGCGATGGTAACATTTTTTAACTAAAAATTATAAAGAGATTCTTTTATTATTATTCATAAAATATATCAGAAAAACTAGATGTCTGAGAGAAGTTAAGATGGAAGAAGAAAATAAAAACGAAAGGATTCGCAAATTAGAGGAAGAATTGAAAAAAGTTATAAAAACATTTGAGGATTTCAACCTTAAAATTAAGAGCAAAGATGATCTAATAAACAATTTAACCACATCTCTAAGCCTTAAGGATGATCAAATAAAAACAATGATAGATTCAATGAACCTAAAAGAGCAGCAAATTGATACGCTAAGCAAATCTTTAGAATTCAAAAACCAGAAAATCAAAGCATTAGAAACATCTCTCAGTTTAAAGGAAGAAGAATTGAAAGAATTGAGTTCTTCTACTGTTAAAAAAAACCTAATAGAAGAGAAAGATGAAGAAATAGAAGATTGTCGAAATAAGCTTACTATTTTAACTGGAGAGCTAGAAAAAGCCGATGAAGATTTAGAAGCTTTAGAAGAAGAAAATGAAAAATTACGAAATAACCTTGCTTCTGAATCCGACGTAAAAATTATCGATTCCACCTTCAGAGAAATTCCTAAAGCAGATATTTTAAAAAAAATGCGAGAAATTTTGGGGAATGCGGTTCATAATGTTACAATATCAGTTCTTGATATTAACGACCTACAAGATTTACACCTCTATGAAGTGCGTTCTTCTGTCAATGTAAAAATAATGTGTAACATCGATCCCAGTCGGGAGGACGATGCTGAACTTTTAGAAGAATTGGAAAGTTTGGATAATGTTACAATTCGATTGTATGAAGATCGTGATAGATTCTTAATTGATCGGGACGGTGAGGAATTATTATTTTCAATTGTAGGAGAAGGAGAACACAATAATTTAGTGCTCTATACAAAAGATGTAAAACACCAGAGATTGCTACGAAGTTTGGTTATGGAAGGTTGGTTGCGCGCTCGAAAGCTGGGTTGAAGGAGCTAAACCAATCTTTAATTAAAAATCTATATACGATCTTTTTCTTTTTTCAAAATGGACGAGTTTATTATACCCAATATTTTTTAATAACTTTGTTGTCTCCTTAAATTTGTAAGCGATTTCTTTAGGATGGTGAGCGTCTGATCCTAAAAGAACAGGAATGTCAAATTCATACATTTCTCTAATAATGTCTTCGCTAGGATATTGTTCTTTCGCTTTCTTCCTCAAACCACTTGTGTTAATTTCGATAATAAGATCACGTTTCTTTACCAGTTCAAGAGTTTCGATAACTTTTTCCATTACCATATTTTTATCTTGAACTTTTTTATCAAATTTTTTGGGTAAATCGAAGTGGGTGACAATATCTAATTCAAATGTAGGTGATTTAATCATATCTTGTAAAGAATTGTAAAATTCTAGATAGACTTCGTCGTTAACAGAATATTCCTTATATTTATTTAAGAAACGCCCGTCATCGAAAGCGAATGTGCCTGCTTTCCCGAAAAGAACATGAACAGACCCTAAAATGTAATCTAGTTTATCAATATACTTTTTTAGATATTTATTGAGCATATAGTCTTGGTGTTTAAAGTAGTCTATCTCGAAAGCAAACCTTACGTGTATTTGATCAATGTATCTCTCTCTTAGTTCTTCTAGTTGAAGCATATAATTATCAAGATCGTATAAGGGCATTGCATACTCTTCGTATGGAATTTGATCAAGAGTGGGAAGTTCTGAAGCTAGATATTCGTAAGGGAAGTGATCGCTAATTCCAATAACATTTAAATTAAGTTCGACTGCCCTTTTGATGTAATCCTCAATGGTACCAACAGCATGTTTGCATAAATAATTATGAGTATGCCAGTCTTCATATCGCATTTTATATATAATTCAGTGTGATAAAATTAGTCTAATAATTGATACTATTAATTAAAACAGATAAATTTTTTTTTCAAATTATTAACTTAACTATCTTAAATTGTTTTTTTAATAAGGCAAAATTTTTTAAGACGATAAAGAAATAATAATCTTATTACAGACATTTTTTAGTTTGGGTGAGAAAAATTTGAGTTCAATTAAGAAATCTAGTTTAAATATTAATAAATTAATATCGGAAGACGAAAAGCTTACATTTTTAGTAGGAGCTGGAGCTTCAGTTGAATCTCCTTCACAATTACCCTCAGCGAGTGAGACGATTAAAGCACTCGTTAAATATTCATGTTCTAAATCGGAAATAGATAAAATCTTGAAATTAGAAGATTTACCATTTGAGATTTTAGCGGGTATTATATTAGAATCCTTGGATGATGTGAAATTTCTGGATTTTTATCAAGAAAGTGACAAACCCAACCTTGAGCATTTTGTATTAGCTGAAATGATCAAAAAAGGGCACTTTATCATAACTACCAACTTCGATTTTCTACTGGAATATGCGCTCCTACAATCTGATATTCCTAAAAAGAAAATTGTCCCAGTTATAACAGAGAAAGATTATGAAAGATTCAGTGATCCAGAAAAATTGTATCGTAGTGGGAAATTTCCCGTTTACAAAATTCATGGGTCTCCTAAAAACATAATCACTGGGGAAGACACAAGAAAATCCTTCATCACTACTTTAAAATTAATAGGATTAAACCAGACCAAGAATAATCTAATCCAATTAGAGCCCTATAAAGCTCAATTTTTAGAAAACACCTCAAAAGAACGCACACTTATAATTATGGGATATTCAGGGAAAAACGACTATGATCTTATCTCAACTCTTAAAATCATGAATGATTTGAAAAATCTAATTTGGATAAACCATATTTCAGATAATAAAGCTAAAGAAGATCTTTATGAAGTTGGGAAACCAACAAGTAGTGAACTAAGCGGCTTGGATGATCTGGATCAGCATCTTACAGAGATTAAGAGGTTAAACGATTCTGTTAATGTGTTTCGACTTAATATCAATACCTCTATGTTTCTTAAGAAACTCTTCAAAAGTAAAGAAGAATTAAGCGATGATAAATTTGAAATTGATTTGATGGAATGGCTTAAATCGAATGTTAATGAACCTAACGAATTAACAAAGTTATATATTTCAAATAAAGTCTATTTCGAAACTAAGAATTACAATGATTCGTTAAGATGTTTAGAGCGAATTTTTCGATTAAGCGAAGACTCAGGAGATAATCAGTGGAAAGCAATTTCCCTTATGGAAATGGGTATTATCTACTACACGCAACTAAATTATAAAGACGCAGTAGAATGGTTGCGGAAAGCTTTAATATCTCAACTCAAAATTAAGGTGTTTCCTCAAGTGAGATCAATTTTTAAGTATTTAGGACTTTCTTACCAAGCTCAGAAAAACAATACTGAAGCGATTAAAAATTTTGAATTTGCTCTTAAAGAGAATGAAAAAATCAAGGACTATAACGAAAAATCCAAAATCTTTAAACAAATTGGTTTGATATACCAAAATCAAGAGAACTACGAAAAAGCTTTGGAATACTTTGAATCTGCTATTAAACTTAATGAGAAATCCGAAAATCTTGCTGAAAAAGCATTGAATTATAAACTAAAGGGAAAAATATACTATTCAAAAAAGAATTACGATATAGCTCTAAATAACTTTAAGCAAGCTCTGGAGATCAATGAAACTTTAGAAAATCTCGAAGATAAAGCAGAAATTCTAAATTTCATTGGCCGAATATCCCATGATATGGGAGATTCACTAACGGGCTTGGAAAAATGTAATGAAGCGTTAAAACTATATAATCTATTGCAAAATTTGGAAGGAAAATTGGATGTTCTAAATTCTATTGGTAGTATTTATAGAGATCAAT
The DNA here is from genome assembly GCA_019894735.1 of Promethearchaeota archaeon. The sequence continues at coordinate 16,192 of JAGXOB010000015.1, forward strand.
GGAATTATCCTAAGGCGTTCGATTATTTTGAAGAAGGGTTTCAAATTGCTGAACAAATGGGGAACACTTTATTACTAGCAAAGTTTTCAAATCAGTTAGGCTCAATATTCCAAAAACAAGATAAACATTTTGAAGCCTTAAAATGGTTCGAAGATTCTTTGCTATTTTTTGATCAAGCAGGAGTCGTTAAGGGTAAAGTTGATGTCTTAAGAAATATGGGATTAATAAACAAAGAACAAAAATCTTACCCGAAAGCTTTAAAACGATTTGAAAGCGCATTCGAGATATATGAACAACTTGAAGATTTAGACAGTCAAGCATCTATTCTTACGACTATTGGACAAATCTATCTAGATCAAAGAAATTTCGTAGCTTCGTTAAGTAACTTTGAGGAAGCTTTCCGAATTTATGGAGAAACGGAAAACCTTGAAGGAAATGCAGAAACTTTGAAAAATATAGGAAACTACTACGCAGAACAAGCCAATTTTAAAGATGCCTTAAGTAGATATGAAGATGCTCTTGAAATTATTAAAAAAATTGGAAAGGTTGATAAAAAAGCCGAACTTCTAAATATGATTGGAGTTATATTCCAGGATCAAGGGGATTATTCACAAGCTCTGCAAAAATTTGAGGAAGCATTTGAGATCTTTAGTAAAGATAATAATATGGAAGGAAAAATCGAGAGTCTTCATTTGATGGGTAAGAATTTTCATTACATAGGAAAAAATAATATAGCCTTAGAAAAATTTGAGGAAGCGATCAAGATTGCTGAACAGATTGGAAACTTACATAAAAAATCTGTCTGCTTGAATATTTCAGGTAAAATATTTCGAGATCAATGGGATTTTGTTGAAGCTTTAAAACGATATGAAGAAGCTTTATTGATTGCTGATCAGTTAGGACATTTAGAAGAACAGGTTGAAATTCTTAATGTAATTGGGGAGATTTATCAAGCTCAAAAGCATTATCCCGAAGCCGTGAGGAGATTTAATGAGGCAATCTATGTTTCAGAAAGCTTAGGGAATCTTGAAGTTAAAGCGGATATTTTTACGAGTATAGGGGATATTTATTTCGACGAGGATAATCATCTCGAAGCGTTAAAATTATACGAAGAAGCTTTAACCATTGACGATCAACTCGGAAACATGAAGGGAAAAGCTCATCGACTGACTTGCATTGGTAATATATTTCTTGTCCGCAAAAAGCACCCCGAAGCGTTAAATAGATATAAAGAAGCTTTAGAAATTGAAGAACAACTAGGCAACCTTACAAACCAAGCAACAATTATCCGTAAGATTGGAGATATTTTTAAAGATCAAGATCATTATCAAGAAGCTTTGAAATGGTATCAAGAAGCATATAAACTTTTTGACGAAATTGAGAATCTTGAAGGCAACGCGGACTGTTTTGAAAGCATAGGATTAATCTATCAAGAATTAGACAATTATCCTGAAGCTCTCAAGTGGAACAATGAAGCATATAAAGTTTCAGAACAAATATATGATGATGAAAGAAAAGCGAGAGTTCTTTGTAGAATTGGCGTGCTCTTCCATAAACAAGGTGTCTATAAAGATGCTTTTAAGCGATATAATCTGGCACTTGATCTATTTGATCAAATTGGAGACTTAAATGGAAAATCGTATTGCTTGAATAAAGTAGGGTTAGTATATCAAGATCGTGGTGATTACAGTCAAGCACTTAAGTGGTACGATCGTGGAACAAAACTTTTTAAAGTTTTAGGCCCATCTAATGAGAAAGCTGAAAATCTATTCAATACTGCTATGATCTATAGAGATCAAGGATTATATCTTGACGCGTTGAAGACATTCGAAGAATCTTTGAACATAGACGACGAGTTAAAGAACTATTCCCGAAAAGCAGAAAGCCTTAATAACATAGGGTTAATATATTTAGACGAAGGTAATTATACTGTGGCGCTAAAACGATTCGAGGATGCTGCACAACTAGCAGAGCGGACCGAAGACAGGAAAAATATCGCTAAATATACGAATAACGTAGGTTTAGCACATATAAATGAGGGAAAATATACCGAAGCGTGGAAAAAATGTAATCAAGCTTTAAAAATATATGAGGAGCTTGAAGATAGCGAAGGAATCGCAGAAAGTCAATATAGATTAGGATTAACTTACCTAGAACAGAAATCTTACGCTGAAGCTTTAAAAAATCATCAAGACGCGCTTAATACGCTTGTTCAAGCTGGTGCGGAGAAATTACCCTTAGTAAAAGTTATCAGAAGCAACATAAAGCTAATTAAGAGCAAAACTAAATAAAATTTACTTCCTATTTTTAAATTATTTTAAAATTTATTTCTTTCTTATTTCTGAATCGTTATTTCTATTTCATTTCGTGTTTTCTTTCTAATTTTCACGATTAACCAAGGCAAGACTTTATCATACGCAATATAAAAATAAGGAGTTCCTTGACATCCAAAATTAGAAAAAAAAATGTGCACTCCATTAAAGCCCTTAAGGGCGATTTATTTCCATATGTCTCTTAATGAAACTCGTTACTTCACTCGCAGGTTTTATAATGCCAAAATGACCTTCGCAGAGAATATCTGCATTCAAATCTAGGAGTTTTTGCATTGATTTTTGATAATCGTCAAGGTTCGATCCGAATGACTTATAGAAGGGTCCGTGAATATCTTGACCAAAAAGAACTTTGGTATTATCAACTTCTACCAAAATGGTAATAGATCCTGGGGTGTGTCCTGGAGTGTGAATGCACTGGAATTCGTACAAACCTAATCGGATATTTTCTAAGTCTCCTTTAAATCTTCTTTCTAATTTAACAGGTTTATAATCAACTCCATACCAAGAAGCGGCTGTTTTAGTATCATGACCCTTTTCTTCTATGGCCTCAGCATCCAAATTGTGAGCATAGAATTTAACTTGCTTATTCAAATTTTTCAAGTCAGAACAAGCGGCCGTGTGGTCTATGTGAAGATGAGTTAAAATACAGTGTTTAATATCTCTTGGATTTAACCCTAATTTGCTAATATCCTTTATTAGGTCAATGCTCATTCCACTGTCAATTAAAACAAGACCTTCCTCACTATTAGTGTTTACTAAATAGACTGAGCAGCCTGAATCGCCAACATGGTAAATATCCTTAGTAACTTCTTTCATCTAAATTGCCCCTATCTAAGAATCTACATTATTAAAAAAAATATTAAATTGTAAAAGAAAAGTTTTAATCTGATTTTTTTCGCTGTTTGTAAAATCTAGTATATAGAAATATCGAGACAATTGTAGCCGCACCCGTTGAGAAGAGAACATCAGAAGCGTAGTGAGCACCAACAGCAATTCTAGAGAGTCCAACAAATAAACCCCATCCAACGACTAAAATAATCGTCAGTATTCTAAGTGGATCTTTAATTTCACGGTCTTTAACAGTTATTAACAACGGTAAAAACATCCATCCCATTGCAGCGTGCCCTGAGGGAAAGGAACTACCTCCCGCAGCTATACCCGGTGGAAAAAACCATGCAGTAAAGTTCATAAAGCCGGGATCTAAATCTCTAAACCGAATTCTTCCGCACAAAATCTTCGTGATTTGGACAAATACGAGGGGGTTAATTACTGCTAAAAGCGCAATTATACCAGATATCTTTCTATAATTCTTCCAGTCTTTATTCCATGTTATTACAACGTAAAGAGTTAATGATATTATTAAGCTCCATCCAGTTTTAGTAAAACTTTCATTCCCAATTAATAAAATAAACAGTATACCAATAGTAATTCCTAGGTAGGCAGGTATTTTCTGCAATTTTAAACTTGTAAAAAGACTTCCAAGGAGTGTTCCTAAAGCTATAGCTATAAGAGCATACCCTGGAGTTTCCCCATATTCGGCTCCAAAATTCCCCCAAATGGATGCTTCGTCAACAACAGCTATTGAAATAGCTAAATCAGAAAAACCAAAAATTATGGCTAAGACTACCCAAGTTATAAGCGCAATAAAGGTTATCTTTTTAATTCCTAACCAATTTGTTCTTTTTAACATCTTCTTCTAATTATATTTTTATCAATTTACTCAATAATAATTTGATAGTTAGAATTTACTTATTTTCTTTTCATTTTATAATCTCGTTTTTTGTAAAACAATTGAATTATCACCACTGTAAGTAATTCTTTGAAAAAGAAAATAATAATTATTATAGAAATTTAAATTAGATATTACTTAAAAGTTATAAAATGAATTGATAACCATGGAAGAGAAAAAGGACATTGATTCATCTTCTTCTAAATTAAAAAAGTATATCAAAAACTTATTTGATTTTTCTCAATATAGCATAAAGACTATATTATACATTATCTTATTTGTTGCATTAGTTGTGCTTTCCTTATTCATATTATACTATAATTATTTTATCGATACAACTTTCGTTTATACAATTGTCGCAAAATGGTTTGTCAACCCAATTTACGATTTACAATTTTTAGGAATATTCTTATTTATTGGTATTATGGCGATACAAGGGTTAATAGTTCCAATCCCTTCCGAAGTAGTACTCTTAGCTACGGGGATGATCTGGGGGTGGTTATTTGGTGGTATTATGGGTATTATTGGTTCAATGGCTGCGAGTTTATTGTGTTTCTATATAAGTAGGAGAGGAGGAAGACCTTTAGCAAAAAAATTTGTTGGTGAAAGTGGACTTGCAATGGCAGATAAATTGATCAATAAATATGGGACTAAGGCAATAATAGTTTTGAGATTTATACCTTTCATCTCCTTTGATGTAATTTCATACGCATCTGGTTTGGTAGATATAGATGTTAAGAGATATTCAATTGGGACATTAATAGGCTCAATTTTTCGAGCTTTCTTTTACTCCATATGGGGTGCCTTGCTGGGATTCACACCCCCTATTAATACTACAAATATTGAAGAAATGCGAGCTCAATCAGAAGTGTTTAACGTAATTTTATTAGTCGTTTTGGGAATTCTTGTTCTAATGTTTGTATTGTACTATTTGATAAGCAAGCATTACGCAAAGAAAATCGATAAAACTGAATGAGCCTAGGATATTTCATTATTCGATACTTATTTATATTTTCCTTCTATAAGTTTATATTGATTAAGATTGTAATTAGATTTAATAAAATATAAACATAAACGGTTTCATTAATATGAATAAGGAAAAGTATGGTAAAGCAGCGATTAAAAATCTGAGTAATATTGGGATTTTTATCCATATAATAACACTCTCACTAGCAATTTTCTACTTTATTTTTCCAGCGAATTCGGTTTTATACGATATCTTCGGTTGTACTTTAATCTCCTCCTGGTTTCTAAATGCAATTCTTATCTACGCCTTAGATAGATTTCTAAATAAAAGTGTTCAGATCGGAAAAAAACTCAATAAAATCTCTTATTATTATCTCGCATTATTTATCGCAAGCATTCTGCTTATGCTATTCGGTGTAATTTTCTCTAGTTTTATGATAAGTGGCATTCTTTTGGTACTTGGAAACATAATGATAATTTCTGGTTTTGTAATTACTTCGTTTTACGGATTGCATTTCAGCATTATGACATATACTAATATTGATACTAGAGGTGTATGGAAATTTGAATGAATCTAAAACTGTGAAGTATTTAAAGCATTTTTTAAGAATATTGTGCTATATTACTTTGTCTGTGGGCATTATTTTTACAATAGTATTGCTAGTTCCAATAAGAAACAGTCTACTAGTTGCATTATCGTATTTTCTCACCCAGATCACCGGTTTTCTAATGTTTCTGTATTTACCAACAACTCTACTCCTTTTAAAATTAACTCAGAAAAAGCGTTTTAAGAACTGGAATAGACTAACAATTTTGGTTATAGGGCTTTCAATAACTTTTGTAAATGCCTTACCTCTTATGTCGGTTCCAATTACAGTTCAAACTGCAGAAAACGAGTTTAGTGCGGCATATGGAACAGATTGGCGGTCTCAAATCCCTCAATCTGCTGAAAATTATTTCCTACCGACCCAATTTAATCTTTACAATTATTTTTTAGGATTCCCTCACAAAGATTGTAACTTTCAAACCGACATCTTATATTACGATGATGATGGAATTCGCTTGTATTTTGATGTGTATTATCCAAAAGGTAATGCTTCGAATTTACCCGGAAATGGTAGTATCGTAATTAAGATTCACGGTGGAAGTTGGCAATATGGCGATAAAGGTTTGGGGAATGTCCTCGTGTTAAATAAATATCTCGCTTCTCAAGGATATATTGTTTTTGATATTCAATATGGATTGTTTGATTCTGGAAGTTCTTCTTTTATTCCAACACCAGATTATGTAAAAGGCAATTTTACTTTACACGATATGGTATATCAAATAGGAG
>JAGXOB010000015.1:22648-27269 GCA_019894735.1 Promethearchaeota archaeon
GAACCTTCACCAAACTCCTTGAAACAACATATGCTAGCACTTACGATGCTAATCTAAATTCTGTGTTCATAATGGGGGGTTCAGCAGGAGGACAGTTAACGGGAGTAATTGGTTTGGGATACAACGACCCCTATTTTGCGGGTAATTTTAGCAACGCACTAAAAATAAAAGGGATCGTTCCAATATATCCTCCCGATTTTGCTCCACCTTTTTTACTTCCAGGTGGTGATAATTTAGCATTCGAAAAATTTACTCCAAGCAATTTAGCAGATGCAAGCGATCCTCCAGCTCTAATCTTTCAAGGTCTAAGAGACGATTTAGTTACTTTAGATAATCCCATAAGAATTAAGAATTCATTGAACAGCGAGGGCGTGGATTGTATTCTTTTAACATTTCCTTTCGCAGCGCATGCTAGTGATCTCATTGTAGGAAATAGTTATTCGCAAGTCTGGGTATATTATTTAGAGAGATTTCTCTATCTCGAACACTAATAATATTTCTATTTTTCTTTTAATTGAGATTTAATTTTTACATATATGATTGTGATATTATTCATTTTTTTAATTTTAATTATTTGATTTTTAGATATGAATAATAATGAAAATTCAATAAAGGAAAAGGAACTGCTCAAAGAGGACCATACGTCCTTATCGAAATTGTATAAAGATCTCAACAAAGCGATAAATACTAATAATGTTCAATCGATATGGGAACTTTCTAAAATCATAACAAGATACCATTTCAGAGATAGCGAAATTTTATAAAATTCTTTGATGAAATTAATCAACTAATAGTTTTAAACAGTTTCTTATAATCCAAAATATTCCATATTGGGAATCCTTTAAGATAGGTAGCATATTGTCTTTTTAAAGGCTAATACGCATTTTTCGTACAAAATTATTTAAAGCCAAAACCCACTAGAGTTATAGTCTAATAATTTTACTATTAAAAAAAGGGGTTTTTTAATATATGATTTTATGTGCTGGGGATTATGAAAATATGCTAAAGGACGGTTTAATACAAAAATTAAACTGGTTAGAAGAAGAATTCAGCTTCCTCTTTAACTCTAAAAAGCATAATTATTCTCAAAAAGATAGAGATCTTGCTAATCAAATTATTAAAAATATTTCTGATAGTATTAATAGTTCTGAGGATGTCAGACTGAAAGAGTTATTAATCGATACTTTAAAATCAATTAAAGATATTTATCCTGAATTATTTTAATTTTTTTAAGATATTTTTTGGCAATAGAATTTATTACTGAATTTCCTTATTTTATTATATATTTTACAAATTTCTGAATGATAAATCCTATTATATACTATTGTTGTGTAAGGACCCACTATAATGGAACGCTTAATTATTGTACATTGGAATAAGAGTACAGGACCAATACCAATAATTCAATATCCTCCTGAAGGAGCATATCCTTCAAAAGATGTATTCCTAAAAATATGGGCCCAGCACGAATTGAACAAAGAGAACTCGTTAATAGAACTCGGCTCGATCTTAGGAGAAAAAGATCGAAGTATTGTTTCCGTTATACAAGAATATGAAAGTGAAATATATTTCTTAGTGCTAATAATAGCTTCTAAAAGCAAAGCGAGTGAAATTATTTCTTCGGATACTTTAGCGGTTATTACGAAAAACTTATTAGAGCTAATAAATACAAACAAAATCACCAGAGCTATCTCTGAAGCATTTAATACGATAAAAAATTACAACAAATTGGAAGGAGAAGATTTAATCACCTTTTTTCAAGAGAAGATAAAAACTACTATATTACAGATTCTCAGAAACGGAGTGATTTCCAAAGCCGAATTAAGTAAGATTTTACGGCAAGAATACGGTTTCTCTACAATTAATATAGATTTGCTACTAATATCTTTTCTTCGAGAAAAGTTAATTCTGAAAAAAACACTTCCAGGGAGCAAAGATTGTTATTTCCTGATTAAAGATTTATCGTATATGCGTATCCCTCCTAAAAAAGTACCTGATGCAGAAACAGATGAAAAAATAACTAATAAATTTAAAGAAGAATTCGTCAAATTTTACTCTAGTTATAATTGCAGCCAAGAGATCGACAGTAAGGTAATTGCAAATTTCTTAATCGACAACGATGTGTATAATTTAATTAGAACTCTTAGAAAAAAAGAGATTACCGTTCACGATTGCCTTAACTCTTTAAATAATAAAGAGGAGCTATTTGAAGAACTATTGGAAAAAAAAATTATATTCGAAGCGAAAGGGTACGTATATCTCTTTACTGATATTAGGTTTGTCAAATATACACCTTACTATATAATAAAAATATTACCCTCTCGTTATAAGAACCAAGAAATCTCTTTAGATCAATACTTATGTCATTTAGAGTTATTGATTAGTCAACTGAAAGATAAAACGTCAATATTAGATTATACTGTCATCTAACTCCTTAAGACGCGTTGAGTAATTATTGAACACCATTCTAGATGTAGTAAGTCCTAAAATAATTTATAAATATCTAATAAATAGATTAAATGTTTACAATGGATGTATCGAGTATTTCTTCGTCTGAGGGGGCCTTACCGTCTCCGTAAATATGATAGAGAACTGTTCTACGGGCACACTCATGAAAACTGCGGTAAATCTCCTTCTGCTGCTCAAAGATCGCACAAGAAGAGTAAATTAAAGGATTCCAAATATATAATTTATTATCTGGTTCGTACCATAATTTTTCATTTTTCAATACGAGTTTGAAATCCTCCACATCTATAATATTATCAAGATCTTGTTTATTTAACATGACAATTATAGGGATTTCGTTGATTAATCGATTTCTTGCCATGTTCTTTAATTCAAGCAATGATTCAATATTATCTTCTAGAAATTTAGTTTGCGAATCTATAACTAAAATAACTGCGTCAGTTTGATCATCAGTCTTAGCAAAAATCTTTCTTCTTAAAGGAGAGAAACCTTTTTGGCCAGCAACAGTATAAACGCGGTAAAAAACTTTTTTTTGCTTAGTAGACTGAAAAAGACCACGATCAAAATATAAGGTAGCGCCGCTATCTTTTTCTATTATTTGGAGTTCACCAATCGGAATAATGTCTTTTTTGTTTTCCTTGGTTATTTTATATAAAGTTTTTAAGATCGTAGTTTTTCCGGAGCCTCCCATACCCCAATACACAATTTTCAAATAAACTTTCCCATCTTTATATAATACCATTCAAATTACTCCAAAAAAATATAATATGCCTATGATTTTTGCTTATACGTGCTTTCTTATAATATTTACTAATGTAATTCATAAATTAAATTTATTCAAATAAATATTTTTCACAATTACTCTTAATAATATTTGTGTCGTTCCTGTTTATTTATATAATCAATAAATCTTATAATCGCTAATAATTATTATCAATTAATCTCTCTAAGAAACTGAAATATTCCAATTAAAAATAGTTTTTATTTAGAAAATGGACGATCACACCGAACAGGATTGGAATTGGGAACTTTACGAGTCTCTCGTAGAAGACGTAGATGAAAATAAAAATATAATACAGTGTATTGCGTGTGGAAAGTGTGTGGGCGATTGTCCTGCTTCAAAAGTATCTAACTTTAATAGTAGAAAAATTATTAAAAAGGTTCTTCGCGGAGATAAAAGCGTTTTAAAAGATTCAGATATCTGGCATTGCTACTTATGCGAGCGTTGTAAGCGGGTATGTCCTAAAGAGAACATCAACATACCCCTGCTTATTATTAACTTAAGAAACGAATCTTTTAAGAAAGGATATGGTCCCCGTTATAACGATCTAAGAAAATACGTCGAAATGTCAGAGAGGTTCCTAACCCGGGGAATAGTATTAGAAGAACCGTTAGGAGAAAATCTACCACAAGAGCGAATCAACGAATTAAACGCTATATGCGACTTCGCCCGTATCAATTATGTATTTAAAGCAAGTAACGCTAAGGGAAAATTAAAAAGAAAAAAACCTTGAAAAAAAATAGTAGATTTTTATAAAATAGAATGAATTTTAATAGCTTGGCTTTAGATTTAGGTGAAATTGAAAAGGAATATCCTGAAAATCCTTTAGATTATTTCAAAGAAAAAAGGTTATGTCTGTTTAAAGCATGTCTAGAAAAATATTTCCCTGGAGTAAGATGGGGATTCCAAGATCTCTTAGAAGAACTACAACTAGAATCAACCACATGTGAAAATCAATCCTGTTGCAGCGGAACTTTTTTTCAGAGAAATCTTATAACTAGAGCTCAATTCTCTGCGATTAATGAAAGAAATCTTAGTGAAATGAATCAACAGGCAGATATCGCTTTTTTTAGCTGTAACGGATGCTATAATTCCCTTCTTAGAGGACGAGATTTTCTAAAAAATCCTGAAGTAAGAGTTAAAACTCAACAAATCTTAAATTCCATCAATAAAAAATCAGATGGGGAAAGATATCCTGAAATGTACAATATTTTAGAAAATCCTAAACTAAAACTGGTCCACGAATTGGACTTTTTGCATCTTATACGGAACGATGTTCTCAATACTTTGAAGTTCGACTTAAAGAACCTTAAAGTTGCTGTTCATTACGGCTGCCATTACTTAAATCTTTCCAGAGATAAAAAAACGCTAGAT
>JAGXOB010000015.1:27366-30010 GCA_019894735.1 Promethearchaeota archaeon
TCGACTTAAAGAACCTTAAAGTTGCTGTTCATTACGGCTGCCATTACTTAAATCTTTCCAGAGATAAAAAAACGCTAGATAGCTACTTAGGAAGTAAGACCAAACTTGAGGAGCTAGTCGAGCTTTTTGGAGGGATTCCTGTAGACTACCAAGAAAGAGAGAGTTGTTGTGGATGGGGCGCTAGTCAACTGTTAATTAATCCTCGCGAAGCTCTTAAAATTACTTATAATAAATTAAAAAGCGCCGAAAATGTTGGTGCGGACTTTCTGTTGATGCCTTGCCCTACTTGCCTTTATACATTAAGTAAACCAGAATATAGGGATAATATAGAAAAATGGTTTGGCGAAAAGTTGGAAATTCCAACAATTCATCTAAACGAATTAATCGCTATTCTTAGAGGCTGCGAAGAAGAACGCTGTATTTCTCTAACTAGAAAAACTCCTCGCCTAGAGGAAATTTTTGAGATTATTACTCAACTGTAGTTGAAGAGAAAAAATAATAGCTTTACTTACATTTCTTCAATTGCATACCGTGGACACGAATCTAAACATAACAAGCATCCAATACACTTCTCATAGGCGTATTCTAATTTAAAATCGCCGTTGAAGTATAAAGCTTCGGTAGGACATAATGAAATGCAAGCTCCACAATCTATACAGTTATCTAATACGATAACCCGCCCTTTCTTGTTAACAATTACATTATTTTCTTTCAAAGATTCTGTTATCGTTTTTATTTTATCTTCAGGCACATCTAGTAGTAAATTAACCCCGTTTGAACCAGTTGAAAATTTTAGGATGTTGAACGTAATATCGTATTTTAAAATTTCGTTAATTATCTTAGAATAGTTATTAATGTCTCTAATAACCCCAAATGGTAGTGTACAGTTTATAATAGTCACTTCACATCAACTCCTCCGAAGTAATAATACCTACTACTTTTTTCTGATCGTCTATTACTGGTAAGGCGGATATTTCATTTGTTTTCATTTTTCTCGCTGCAACATCAATAGGATCGTTATCTGAGGAGGTAATGACTCGTTTTGTGATAATTTCATCTAATCTATGTTTATCATCAGCGATAGCTTTAGTGATATCGAAACTAGTTACAATTCCTTTAAGTACGTTTTCCCGGTCAATAATTACGATGTGATTTACATTATTTCTTACGATCTTTTCCGCTACAACCTTAATATCGCAGTCATCGTAGCAAGTCTCAGCTTTTTTCTTTAAATCTTTTACGAATTTCAATTCTGATGTTATTTTCATTGGTTTGAACACTGTATCGGTCGGTAAGGTTTCAGCTGGCGGATTTAGGAAAAATTTACCTTCTTGAATCCAACCCTTTAGGGTTTCCGCAACTTTCTTAGCGTGAAAAAATGATGATAAGGGAGAACATTTTACTTTTTTACCGTTCAATTCAATGTATCCACTTTTCATCTCCTCATAACTTACTTGCCTAGGTTTAGGGCGATCTCGCCTTGGAACGCCATAATCGACAACATCCGTCAGAAGATCCGCGTCAGATATAGCAGTTTTTCTCGCTAATCCCTCGTTTAAAATTGGAATAGCTATTCCTAAGCCCACAAACAGAGATGTACCATATTTCTCGTAAGTTACACCTCTCAAATATTCTGGCGTCATTTGTTTCAAATCTCCTTTAACAAACAGGGTTCCAAATCTACTTCCCGGGTTATGTTGAGTACCTTCTCCAATGACGTAACCAATACCTCCTCCAAGGAAAATCCTGGTTCCAATACCAATAGTTTCATAATCAGGATCATTGCTTAAAGGACTTAAAGCACCTGCTCCAGCAAAATGAGCGTTACCAAATTTTGGTAATAATTTGCCCATGTATGTATACAGCGTTTTGTCTGAACTATTTACTGCACATACATAACGTTGATATGCATTCCTTGGATTTAATAAAATTGCTTGATTTATCTCATTAATAGTAAATTTAGTGTCAACTTCTGCTAAGGGATAGCAGTCTGTTGTGTAAGAATTTCCTCTTAATCTAATTTCCTTTCCTGAAACAAGGTCTTCTATTACGTGACCCCCACCATATTCAAATGGTCGGATATCAGCCATCCTGGTACAGCCAATATAACAATCTACTGCTGCACCCCCATGATAAGCGTGAACATCGTTTAACCATAAATGTTCGAATTTAATCGGAGGATCAGAGTGCCCAAAATTCAAAAAAGCACCGCTGGAACACATAGGTCCAAAGGTCCCTGTGGTTACTACATCGATCTCTTCAGCCGTCACTTTAAGCCCTCTATCCTCGACGATCTTTATCATTTCTTCTGCCGTAACAACGATAGCAGTACCATTCTTAATCTTTTCATTAATTTCTGCATATGTTTTAGTCATTTTCTCCACCTTATTCCTTATTAATAATTCTTTAATTTCTATTTTGCATGTCAATAAGCGATAAAAATTGGTTTAATGTTTATATTTAATGAGTCTATTTAATATTTTTGAATCCAAATATGTGTGAGAAGCATTTTTTATGATTTTACAGTATAATTTTTTAAATCAGCAAATTTTCAAAGCTACTCTGTTTAACTAATTGAGAAAGAGTCTTAGAACCAAATTATGTACTTACAATTAACTCAAAATATTTTATACAAAAATGTAAC
>JAGXOB010000015.1:30109-31510 GCA_019894735.1 Promethearchaeota archaeon
ATAAGTAGGAGGTTTAAATTCACTTATAAAAAATTATAATCGATAACAGAAATCTATAAATAGCAAAGGAGTAAACTAATAACATATCCAAAATGTCAAGAACAAAAAGGGACGAAGTTCCCATTTTTGAAAAGGCATTTTAGAAATCTAAAAAAAAATGAGATAAAAAAAAATGAGAAAAAAACAAAATTACGATTACATAATAGTCTTCAAATATTTAAACATTGTTGACCCTTAAAATATCATGTTGAATTTTTTAAGTAGAAATATTCTCGCTTTTTAGAAGGACCAATAACAGCTATAGATTTAATACTGTTAATAAAATTAATGTCTTTAATGTTTAACTTTTGTGATTCTATCTTAACATTAATAATTTAATAATTCATAAAGAATAATTAACTTTTGAAAATATTTCCTTTAAAGACATGAATTTTCGACTTCGAAAAAGATTTTTATAACTTTATACATCTTTTACAAAAGCATCGATCGGGGAAAGTTATACCCGATTTCTTTTTATCTATCTTATTTTAAATTACCCAACACAAAACTTTACGTAAAAAAATAAAAAAATGAAAAATATTCTAAAACGTTGAAAAACGCTTAGAATATCGCGAAACAAAATAAAAACTAACTTTATTTTACAAATTAAAAAACTTTACATAAAAAAGAGAAATGATATAAAAAATGAAAAAAACAAGAATTTCTATTTTAATAGCAACATTAATGGTCTTAGGTGCATTACCACTCGGAATTATAGGTACAGTTTTCGCAGAAGCGCCATTTATAATGCCTGACTATAACCCTGTAGATTGGCAAAGTGGTCTTGCTGGTGAAATAAAGATGCCAGTATTCGATCCAAAAACTGCTCCTTCAGATTATTTTGGAGCGACCTCTGGAGAATCAGGTTTGGAATTGGCAACACCTTCAGTTGGAACAACAGTCTATGATTGGTATATTAATTCGATAAGTGGCTCTCCCTGGATGACACTCAGGGGTGTTGGTGAGTTTGTTGAAGTCTGGGTACAAGACGACCTCTCTTTTCCAGAAGGGGATCCTCGAAATGATGATCCTGATTTATGGATGGTCACTGATGATATGATTAATTATTTAGTCGACGAGTTTGATAATAACATTTATGATACACTTGCTGGATATTTTGGTACTCCTGCTGATAGAGATGGAACAGGGACTATTTTTGAAACATCAGAATGGGAACCTAGTATGTGGGATTGGATTGAAACAACTGACCCTTATAATCCTCAGAGAGTCATTTTAAAAATTTTAAATTATCAAGATGATAATTACTTCGATCCTACTTATCCTTCATATGTAGCTGGGTTCTTTGATTCACAATATACAGATTACTACAATAGAAACATGGTTCATCTTGATTGTTGGGCA
>JAGXOB010000015.1:31607-33626 GCA_019894735.1 Promethearchaeota archaeon
CTTCATATGTAGCTGGGTTCTTTGATTCACAATATACAGATTACTACAATAGAAACATGGTTCATCTTGATTGTTGGGCTTGGTGGCAAAGAATAGGTGCTGAAGGGACTCAATGGATTGAAGATCGTCCTGATTTACTTGTTAATCGCCCTAATTTATATGAATCTGTACTTGCTCATGAATTTCAACATAACATTCATTCAGATCGATTACCTGGTGATGATACATACATGAATGAAGCGTGTTCTTTATTCTCTGAGCCTTTATGTGGATATGAACTTGATGCTGGCCAAATCGAATGGTTCATGGCTACTCCAGATAATTCCTTAACAGAGTGGGGTGATCAAGGAGATATCAACATTTTAGCTGATTATGGAGCTGCTTTCTTATGGTCACTTTATTTAAAAGATCATTATGGTGAAGCTTTCATGGGAGATTACGTCAAGAATAAAAACGCAGGAATGGACGGTATTAATGCCTTACTAGAAATTTATGGTGTCGACTTTTATGATGTATTTCGTGACTGGAGAATTGCTAATCTTATTCATTCAGATGATCCAGGCGATGGAAAATATAACTATGTCTCTATAGATTTAGGTTTACTAAATGAAGCTCGAGTCTATGAAATTAGCAAGGACAAAATTACTTGGACATCAAGTGAAACGTTTGGAAAAACCTATACAGCCGGAACTGATTTTATGCCAGATGGCTATAATACAGGCGTAGTTGATCTAAGTCCGTTTAGTACTGATTATATTGCACTGACAGGAATCGAAGGAGAAACTTCTATTTTATTTAACGGAGATGATTTGGCAAAACACCCATTTAATTGGGAGTATGAAATTGATGAGGGATGGCATACCAAGAAAGGTGATTTGATTGATCTTCTTCTTGTTGGCAATGCGTCTATCGATCCACAAAATCCTACATTAACCCTTAGTACATCTTGGGATATTGAAGAATTTTGGGATTTTGGATTTGTTCAAATTTCTACTGATGAGGGTGAAACATGGACTTCCCTTGAACATATTGATGTTGAACATAATTATACTACCTATGAATATGATCCAAATGCGCTTCATAAAATAGTTGATAATCTTCCCGGATTAACTGGCAATTCTGGTGGTCCAATCTGTTTGAATTTTGACCTTACTGCTTTCGCAGAAGAAGAAGAAGTTCTTATTGGATTTCGTTATATGACTGATTGGGGTACTACTAAAGATGGATGGTATATATATGACGCTAGTGTGAGTGGAGCCTCTGTTGTTCTAGAAAATGTACCCAAAGAAGCAGATTTCATAGTTACTTTCATAAAAACTGATGGCGCTGTTTATGACGTCTTCGATTTAACACTATCAGATTTGACTGAAGATGGTACATTATTTAGTGATCTTGCTAGTAATGAAGATCTAATCTTAATTATCAGCCCTGTTATGGAATATGGAACTGCTGACTATAAATTTAGAACTAAGACGCCTTGTATGTTATAAATAATTAATAAACCTTTTTTTTTCTTATATTATTATAGACAGTTGCTTATGTATTTCTGCAATTAACTAACTGATTTAAATACAAAAAAGCATTTTTGCAAAGATCATATTTTGAGTGAATTAAAAGAATAATAGATAGATTTATTCGTTAATTGGCGATTTGTAAAAATAAATTTAAAAAAAGGGGTTTTTACCCCCACTTTTTTTACAACAAATAAAACTAAAAAAAGTTGAAATGAAATAAAAAACAAATTGTCTTATCTCTAATAGTCCTCATATATTTAAATATTAGCACACTGGTCACAAATTTATCAGCCCTGTCGAATAGAGGTATCAAAAAAATTATGTGAAATCATAAATTGAAAACGGAGAATATTTTTGTCACCAGAACTGCAGATTTTGTAATTCAATTATAATGTAAATATTCGATTTTGTATACACAGTTAGTAAAATTTGAATTCTCTTCTTTTTCCCGTTTGTCGTGGGAAATAGTAAATCTTAAATATTGAAAAATGGTTAATTCTAGAAT
>JAGXOB010000159.1 GCA_019894735.1 Promethearchaeota archaeon
CCTTTAAAGTAGTATTATCTGTCTCAGCAAGATAGCCTTTATTCCTAAGTTTATTTTCTAATTCAATTATCCTGCTTTCTACTTGACGTAATTCTTTCTCCTTTTTATTAACTATATTATTGTTTTATTCTAGATAATATAATACCTCAAAACTTTTTGGAGGTTCTTTGGGGGTTCCATTACTTGTCCTAATGATCTTAGAATCTCAGGTTGGCTCCGACAAATATCCTGCAAGTTAACTAAACCAACCAAGCGGTTTTTATGACTAACTGGAAGGTTCTTTATTTTTTTCTCAAACATGAGGCGTGCAGCCTCCTTCAAATCCGTTTTAGGTCCAATAGTTACCAAAGGACTTGACATTATCTCCTTCACTTTTGTTTTCCTCGCGTTTTTTCCCTCTGCAACTATACGTTTTAGGATGTCTCTCTCGGTTAGGATTCCTTTTGTTTTCCCTTCAGCAGTTACAATTATGGCGCTCATGTCTACTTGAGTCATGATTTCTGCAGCTTTTTTGACAGAAACATTCTCATCCAGAATAACGATTTTAGTGATCATCACATCTTCAGCTTTGATAGGATTGAAGCTTTTTTCTTCTAAATTATTGCCAGATTCACCTTTAGCCAAGAAATCACCATTAATAAATTATTAAAGGGCCTATTATAAAAAAGGTACACTCATCCCTTTTGGAATAAGTGTTCTTTCTTCCTTATTTTTTTTATTTTGACTATAATTATTTTGTATACCTATTTTGTAATTTTCAAAGATGTTTATTCAATACAATATTTTGTACGAACTCCTATAAGCCGCGAAGTGCAAGTTAATTAAAATGAATCCCAATCAACAAAGAAACCAAATCAAGTTGGGGACTCACGTAAAAATAGTCTTAAAACAACACCAACGAACTGGCAAATTAACTGAAGGTATTGTTAAAACTATTCTCACTAATAGTTCGACTCATCCTCATGGAATAAAGGTACGACTTGAAGATGGCAAAGTCGGCAGAGTACAATTAATAATCAAATAACAAAATTATCTGAGTTATGCACATTCCACTTTAATATTTTCAACCCTACATCCCATATCCAATAATAATAAAAACAATTTTCCAAAATATTAGAACATAATTACTAGAACACCAAGTTCTTATCGAGATAATCTTAATACTACAAGTAAAGATGTATCTTTTGACGTAATTTTTTTGGCTAAAGCAATATGGAAAGGAGAGATTATAGCACAAAGTGATGCCTTTGAGATAGTCGAAGGTAACTACTATTTTCCACCAAACTCCATAAAAAGAGAGTTCCTAAAAGAAAGTAATACTCATTCAACCTGTCCGTGGAAAGGTTTTGCTAGCTATTATGATGTGATAGTCAAAACAGAAATCAATAAAGACGCAGCATGGTATTATCCTGATCCAAAACCCGCAGCAAAACAAATCAAAAACTATGTCGCTTTTTGGAAAGGAATTACAATTCAAGAATAATCCAATAATATTTAAGCCAAAAATTGAACTTTCGCTTTCCAAAAATGGTCTGATCAATTAATTTACTATTTTTTTAAATAAAAAAAGCCACCATTCAATTTATGTTTTATAGACAATAAAAAGATTGATCGGAATGCTAGAAGATACTGGAATTCAGGTTTTAATTCTGATTGTATCAATTGCTGGTTAAGCTTCATCTAGCCATTTTGCTATAAAATCTCTGGAAGATATTATTGAATTAACAGGATTAAGAGCTGTTTCTACTGGTTTTATCATTCTAGCAGTGCTCACATCCACTCCTGAAATTGTAGTCGCAATTATTGCAGTTACTCAAATCAACTTATCCATCAGTATTGGTGATGTATTGGGCTCGAATATTTTCAATATCGGAGCAGTTCTGGGATTATTAGGTATGTTTGGTTATCTCAAACTTTGTTGTAATGACCTATTTGTGGAACTTGCTGATACCCTCTCAATAATTGTTCTTATTCCCTTAATTTTATTAGTAAATCAATATGCAATCTATAAAATTCCAAATCAGTTAATAGGACTAATTCTCCTATCCGCTTTTTTTATTAATGTTTATATGATAACAAAAAAAGCTACCCGATTCCACACAGGTCTGTGCAAAGGAAGATAATTGTGAAATAAGAAAAGAGGACAAATCAACTCCAAACAAAGGTTCTGAAAGGAAAACAGCAACTAGAACTAAAAAATCATAATAATTGGAACACTTCTAACAAGCTTTGCGTTAATTGTTTTGTTTGCTTAACTAACAGTATATTCTGCTTCAAACTAGCTATTGTTTTTGGTGTACCTGCAATTCTTGTTGGAGCAAAACTTGTAGCAATTGGCACCTCTCTTCCCGAATTAACACTCGATATTACTGCCGTAAGAAGGGGCCGAGTGCAACTTGCCCTTGGAGATGTTATCGGGTTCCATCTCACTAATTTAACACTTGTGTTAGGAATTATACTCCTGGGTTCTCCTTTTCAAGTTGATATGACCATATTTATAGAAATCATTTCATTTTTGTTGATAACATCAATTTTGTTCTGGCGCTTTGTTATGCGTGGGGGTATCTCAAAAATTGAAGGATCGATTTTAATGCTGTCCAACATCGTTTTTCTGATATTCGTTGTTTAGTTTTCTTAACGGTCTGCTTTTAATCTAAAAAAAGAATGGAAAAGGTAACCAATACTTTTAAGTTATTTATTTAAAGTTAGAAAGATAGTTCTGAGTGATTATAACTATGAAAATGAGAATCTTAAAACTTGATCCAACATTATTTATTGAAATGTTGTGTGGAACAAAGAAATTTAACATGTCAAATCTGCCAAGTAATTTAGAGTTAATAGATATCAAATACGATTTATTTTCTGGTCAAATTCAGGTGGTAGTAAGAAGTGATGATTTTGAAGATGCCGCAGATTCCTATCCAATTCCAAACTTTAAAGTAAGCGCTGGTGAATCTCCCACTGTTGTTTCTAGACCTTTAGTAAGTTCAAAATCCGAATTGCAGGTTGCAAAAGCACCAAGAGTTAATGTAAATAAAGTCATAAGTGCTTATCAAAAAGAATTTAATCCTGACCAGCTTGGTTTGTTAAGTTTTACAGTAAAAGGAGACTATCTAATAGTTAAACCCGTTCAATATTTGAAGAATGAATGGAATGAAATCAATGAAGTTGTTAAAAATATTGGCGGTGAGTGGATTAAAGGTAGCATAATTAGTTATTGGAAGATTCCAATTTAAAAAACATGCAATTAGTTATGTTTGAAATTTATTAATTACTGTTTTCTTTAATATTTGGTGTCTCTTAGACATATCTTCCTTTTGGCGGGTATTATCTTGTTTTATTGAGCACGATATCGTAAAGCTTAATATATCATATTGTATTTGATGTTTTGGGGATTTCATTGGCTAAAGCCGCTTGGGTAGCTCCACTTTACTTATCTGTAGCCTGGACACTAATGATTACCTATCAAATATTTACTCAAACTGCAGTGTCAACATTAGTGACGAACGTGAACACAATTGTTCCATCTGTAGGTATATGGTTAACTTCCAGAATAGATCTGGTTGTCTTTGTTTATGGGTTTGCTTGGGTTTTTATTCTATCGTCTGCAATACCTAGCGTAATTCTTGGAAAAGAAAGAGGGGTTTTGGCTCAATTCTTTCTTTGTTTAACACTAACCTTTCTGGCTGTGGTGATGGTGGATATTTTGGAAAGCTACGCTGACCTTTCTATGAGTCAATTGCTTGGTTTTTCCTATTTCTTCAATAACCTTGTAGTGGCATCATTGTATTTGATAATACCTTACGTCTTAATGGTTGCACTAGATATACGATCAAGAAACCTGAACAAACAAAAACAAAATTTAGAATTGCTAACTGAGAATTATCTAGAAAATACTCCACTCAAAGAGCGATACTAAAGAATTAACAAATCATAACTGATCAATTTGTTTTTTGAACCTTGTTTAGTATCTGACACTTCCAATTTGTTTGTAAACATGTATTTTCTGGAACATATATCGATTTTCGCAATATATCGTCTTTAAAACAAGTTATATATTGAATCTTGCGATGCAATATGTATCTGAGTAAAACACAACAACAGTACAACACAAATACAAAAGAAGTTGAAAATATATGCAAACAGAAAAAATAAAAACAAATTATACACTTCCAATATTAAAACAAAAAAATGATATTCAAAAAAACTCTAATTCACTAATCATCGAAGCAATTGATGAGAGTTTTGCATTATTTATCAATTCAAGAAAATTCAACATTTTTATCTACTTAGAAGAAAAGCATGGAATTACAAAACAGAATATGCCTGAAAATATTGAAAAAATTGTAAATATAATAGAACAATTGTTTGGATCCGGAGCACAATTAATCGAAATCAAAATAATCGAATTAATCCATAAGAAAATCTGCGACTTTACCTATAACCCACCAAAAGATGACTTGTTTTTTAAACAATATTTAATAGAATTACTATCTTTTCTGAGAACCTAATCTAAATACTAACTCTTTCATTTATGAAAAATCAATCCAATAACACTCTAGAAAAACATATTTCTCTTTTCCATCTTTACTATTAATTTAGGTAAAGGTGAAGATTTGAGTATAATTATCAAAAATTTCATTGAATCTAAATTTAGTAACAAGGCTAATCAGTATCTTTTAACAATTCAAAAAGTAGGTAAGATTTTTGCAAAAGTTCATTCAATTGATATGCCGTTAGGAGATACAAAACCTGAAAATGCATTAATTGATTCCAAAGGAGATATTTTTTTACTAGATTTTGAACAGTCAGCTTATGGCGGTGATAAAATTTGGGACTTAGCAGTATTTTTTTATTTTATAGGTCATTACATTCCTCTCTCTTGCGATAAAACTATTATTGCATCGATAGTTAACTCATTTTTAGTTGGTTATCATAGTGGAGGCGGTGATATTAACCATATACAGAAAGTAGGTAATGCAAAATACTCAAGAATTTTTAGTGTTTTTATATTACCCTCTGTTTTACTAGAAATAGCAAATACCTGCAAAAAATTTTATTAGATTTTTTTGGAGATTATAATGAAAATTGATATTAATCAAATATTTTATATCTACTCTCTGTGATTTTTATAATATGAATAGATAAAAAAAACGAACGAAATAAACGCAGATTTACAAAAAATCTTAAATTAATTAAAAAAATATTTCTATACTTAAATATTCTATACTTAAAGAAATATATTAACATAGCATATGAA
>JAGXOB010000160.1 GCA_019894735.1 Promethearchaeota archaeon
GGAATTGGATATGCGGGAGGTATGGTTGCAAATCCTGTACTATTAGGAGATGCGATTGATAACGACGAACTCATCACTGGAAAACGTAGAGAAGCAATCTATGGGGGTGTAAACGCAATCATTACAAAACCGGCTATATCTATAGCTAATTTTATATACCTCACAGTTATAGCTGCTTTTGGGTTTAAAGCTCCTGCTGGTGTTCCCCAACCACAAACAAATATGGCATTAATCGGGCTTTTATTCGCATTTTGTATTATTCCTGCTCTACTTTTAGCTTTAACAGCTTTAGGATTAAGATGGTATCCCTTGGACGGACCAGAATGGCTAAATAAGAAGAGGCATATTATGGAGCTCCACGAAGAGAAGGAACAAGAGTACATTCAATCTTTAAAGAAAAAATCTAAACTAACTAATTAAAAAATTATTACTTTTTCTTTTTTCTTGATAAATTTCTCTATTCTCGTTATTAGCTACGAAAAGAAGAGTAATAAAATAGCTTAAATAATCATTTTCAGCAATTCAGAGAAGAGAAAAGAAGGGAAAGACATATTTGAGCAAAATATTAATAAAAAGGGAGAGAATTAAACTCAACGAGTTTAATAGAGGGCGAAATCCAATGTTAGCTCAAATTATTTTGTTAAATTTCCCTTCTCAATATTATATGTATTTGTATATTTTAAAATAATCGCTTTATAAAATAAAGGTGTACTAACATCGGTAACGAATTTCATAGAAAATCCGAGATCTTAATTTTCGAACCGTCTTCTGCGGCTACTATTGTTTTAATGTTAGTTTCTTCTCGAAATTTTGCCAGTTGGCTAGGTACATAATTTGTTTGCGAAAAGTTACTATCCATATAGCTTCCAAAATGAGTAATTAGCAGACCCTTTAGTGGGGGAGTAATATTATTTAAGTATGGGATAACTTCGTCTGTACAAACATGCCGACGACAAGTTATGGAGTCTGGTCTCAGTAAGTTCAACACCAATACATCAATTCCTGAAAATTGTTCAGAAAATCCTTCAAATACCTTAGTATCGCTAGTAAAAGCTATTGAATAATTTTCTAATTTAAAAATGATTCCAAAACCTTCAACTTGAGAGTGTATTACTTTAGTTCCAATTATTTCTACTCCCTCGTAATTGTAACTATCTCCCATTTTGAAAGGAACAATCGTTTCCAGCATGTTCTGGTGATATTTTGGTACAAATTTCAGTGTTTCTTTAGTCGTTATTAAAGTTCCCTTTTTAAAATAATCATAATTTCTATCGTGAAGTTGCTCTCGGGAAGCTTCAATAATTGCACATAAGTCATTAAAATGGTCGATGTGCATATGCGTCACTATAAATAAATTAGTTTTTGTTGGATCTTCATTGTATTGGTTGATTCGCACAATAGCGCCTGGTCCAGGATCAATATGAGCTTGATTTCCATTGAATTTGAATAAAATACCTCCAGTAGCCCTATATTGCGTTCTAATGTGATGTCTTCCACCTCCAGAACCTAAAATTACTAACTCGTCTTTCATAATTCAATACCATAAAAAAAGTCAATGAACAAAATTATAGGTTAATATTTACATTTTTTCATTAATACCTTTACTATTAGATCGAATACTAACTCAATATTTGTCCCATTTTTAGACGATGTCTTCACATATTCGATCATATTAAATGTATTCTTTATATTTTTAGCGGATTCATCGTCCACAGCAATAAAGTCTTCCAGATCAAGTTTGGTTCCAACAAGTATTATTGGAAGATCGAACTCGTGCATTCTAACGATATTAACCCAATTTAAGATGCTATCTATTTTTGGCATTTTTGTTAGGTCAAAAAGCAATAAAGCTCCCTTAGCACCCATAATGAAACTTTCTAACAAGTGTCTAAAGCGTTCTTGTCCCCCTAAATCCCAAATCTGGAGCGTACAACTTCCTACATTTTCGTAAATAACTTGTTTAATGAAAAAGTCAACCCCAACTGTTGCTATGCTGGACTCATCGAAAGTACCGTCCACATATTTCCGAAGTAGCGTGGTTTTACCCGCAGCGCCATTTCCGCCTACGAGTATTTTAAAAACGAAATTTCTCATTTTGCATCGGGTATTAACATTATTAAAACATAACCTTAGTATAATAAATAATAAGAATTAGCCCTTTTATTTTATTATGTAAAATCAATAATTAATCAAGATTTCAATTCGTAATTTAAAATAGTATCAATTTGTTTCAATATAGGAGCTAAATTTTCGTTAAGAACTTTTTGTATTTTAATTTTAGAAATATTCCCACTATTTCTTTCAATTATTTCAAGAGTAATAGATTCTGACAATTTATGTGCTCTTCTAGCCAAATAGGCTAATTTTAAATGATTTTTGTTAGTTTCATCAAATATCTTTATAGGGATATCAAAGGGAAGTTTAAAAATATGTCTAGAGCTCTTTTTTATTTGAACCTGGTAAGTTAATAGTGGCGAGTTTAAGATTGCCGACAAATAATACGCTTCGTTAATGTTATCAGTTGAAAAAAAACTTAAATCTCCAGTTATAAGGAAATCTCCTTGGACGACGGCAGAATTAACTGTTGATCCCGAGTTATTATATACTACTTTGATTTTAGAAGTTTGGCGATAATTTATTAATTTGGACCACCTATTCAAGTTATCCATTAATGATTTGTTTTTAGTAGATTCTTTTTTATACTCTAAATAGATTTTATTTATCTTATCGTAGAATTTTTTAGCGTTTTTCTTTAAGGCATGATAATCAAAAAGTAAGTTTTCTACTTTTAACGGTAAGAAGACATAATAGTAGTCGTATACGTGAAATTTAACTAATTCCGTGCTTTTGACAACTTTAAAGAGATACTCTTTTTCAATTATCTCGTTTTTAAATAATTTTTCGTTCCATGGTTCTTTTGCTTTTTTGAAAATCCTAATATCGGGGTTAATTTTTAAAAGAGATGTATCAACCTCTTTGTACTTTACAAAGATTAAATTACGTGGATTTAAATCCGCTCCCTTATGGAATAATTTCTTATATTTGCTAGTTTCGATGGGTATGAGTTTCTCATATTCGTCTTTAGTAATCAACTTATTCGTATAAGTTTTATGTGCTTTAGTTTCCACATTATACGGTACCATAGTTTCAGTTTTTTCCAAAATTAAATTCACTGAATCAAAATAATTCAACTTTTTTCCATTTAATTTTATTGAAAAGAGAAAAAGGGGGATTTCCAAATTAGACTTTTCATCTCTATTAGTAGATTTCTGAGCAAAGATACAGATAAAATCGATGTTGAATATATCAGTAATTTCCCGCGTGAATTTCCATAGTTTGACGTGATTAATACCCTTAAAATTGCGAAAACGAGCTGCGTGAGACCCATTTATTACTCCTTGAGTGATAACAAAAAATATCTTTCCATTGGTTTTCAAGTGTGTGGTAATGGCCTTGTAGAAAAATAACGATGCGATCTCTATATTTAGCACATTTTTAGGAAGGGGTTTTATCTCAAGGAACTCAGATAAATTTTTAATTTTTTCTTGGTATTCCAGAGAATCAATATCCCTTAAAGTGAACCAAGGAGGATTTCCAATTATTAAATCATAATTTTCATCGGTGTTTTCTTCTCCCGGGAATAGAAAATCAGTAATTTTGAAATTTAGGTTAATATAATTGAACTTTTCTCTTAATAAATAGAGTGAATTAATTTTTGTCAAGAAGATAGAAATTGGATTTATATCGTAGCCGTACACCCTCTTTAAAGCTCTAATTTTGGCATTATCAGAATTTCGGGAGTTAATTATCGTTTTTATAATTTCAATTAAGAAGTTTCCCGAGCCGCAGCAAGGATCGAGAACTTTATCGCCAAACTTATAGGTTTCTTGTACCATTTTTTTAACGATAAAAGGTGGAGTATAAAACTCTCCAGATTTATGTCTTATATTCGATGATAAAAGTTTTTGCACTAATACATCAAAAATATATTCCGGGGCAGTATTTAAGGAAGTCATGCTGCTAATCGCAATTTTAGCTAAGACTTCAATATTTTTAAATTCAGTATTTTCTAGTTCCTTAAAAAATGGTTGGTAATAATACAACTCACCTGAGACCTCAAAATCATAGGAATCTTTGATGTAACTATTTAATTTAGTAAGTGTTGTAGCTGAGAACTGTTTTGAGTTTACAGTAAAATCTTGATTCGGGATATATATTACTATAAAGAGGTGAGCTATGAAACAAATCAAGCAATGAATACTATATAAACGAAGATTAGCCCTTTTGTTTCCATAGATATTGACGAAATACTCGTACCATTCTTTATAATTATCAGACTGTTGCGCATTTTTCTCGAGCAATAGGTTTTCAATAACCTGTAATTCTTTTTCAAAGTTAAGCAAATCAGTAGTCATAGTTACAGCTCTTTAAGAATTTAACAGAATTTCTCTTTTTATGAAGAATCAATGAATTAATATTTCAATATAAATTTACCACACTAACATTATTAAATTATCTGTTACCCATATTAACATAGATTTAGCGTTATTTTGATGTCATCAGAAATAAAACTATCAAAATCTCTCAAGAACGGAATTGAGTTCTCTTGCCAAATGTGTGGATCGTGTTGTCGAGGTTTTGAAGAAGGGGAAGTGTATCTATACCAAGATGATATTGAGAGATTGACAAAATCGCTTAACTTAAAGAAAAAATCGGAATTAAAAAAATTTGCGGAAGAGTACTTAAAAGTAATAAACGATTCTTTCTTTTGGAAAGAACCCGGGGCAGAAAGAGGAAAAACATATAGATTCAAAAGTCTTGGGTTCAAATTTACCGGCAACGACGAACATTGTCGCTTTTTAGAAGAAAACAGTTGTATTGTACACGAAGTGAGACCCTTCCAATGTAAATGTTTCCCTTTTTGGCACATGCTAGTATCGAACAGGAAAAACTTTATTGACTATTCGAAGAAATGTCCGGGATTAAAAGGTTTAAAGGGGCGACACTATTCTAAAGAAGAAATATTAGACTGGGCTAATGGCGAATACGAGATGGAAAAAAAATATTTTTTTGAAATGAAAAAACACAATTTTAACATCCTCAAATTATACCCTTTCCTTTCTAAGAAGATGTTAGATAAGTAGTTTCTTGAGGTTCTTTACTCTTCGCAGCAGTTAACATTGTTTTCGATCTTGTTGAATGAAAAAATAATATAATACTATTTATTGTAACTGTAGTA
>JAGXOB010000161.1:0-2407 GCA_019894735.1 Promethearchaeota archaeon
TATGCCTAAATTTAGAAAGACGGTTGCTGTTAATCCAAAAATTAACGATCCTGTCATTCTACCACTAGACATCATTGCTTGAAAGTAAGAAAAAGGTTTAGCACTATTTTTATCTCTTGCTTTATAGGAGATTAAGTTCATTAAAAGAGCATAGATCATACCTTGAGCAAAACCGGAAATTAACAATAGAAGCGCTAATGACAAAAGATTATTGCTTAAAAGAACCAAAGACCACGAACCAGAAACCGTTATAATTGAGATCACCAGAAAATTTACTATATGCTTTCTTTTTGAAAAGGAAAATGTCATTGTAGAAATCATTTGCGAAAAAAGCTTGAGTAAAGTAATTAAAAATACCCAATAAAGTTCTTGGTTAATGAGTTCAATTTTAAGTGTAAGGAAAATAATCAATACTCCATCTATTAAAGAATGTATCAGGAGAACAAGCAATAAAGAGTAAAAAGGAATTCTTGAAAACTTTGAAATTATGCTAGATGGCTCAACTCCTATGGAAACATGTTTATTTCCTTTTAATGTTGTTTTCCGAGAATAATTTTCGCTTGTTTCATCAGTTTTGAAGATTTCAAATGTATTTTTTACGGAAAAAAGCACAACTGGAACGCCAATTATTAACCCAAAAGCGTTTAGAAAGAATACGAAATAATTTGAATTGAATAGATAGACAATAATAGTTCCACCAAACATTCCAAAAATATATCCAAAGTTCCAACTGAAATTATATCCACTCAAGTATTTTCGTTTTAGTGTTAATCCCCCAAAGTTCTCTGTTAAAACACTGATTTGTTGAATTGTTGGCCAAAATATACCATTTGCTCCACCATCTAAAAAAAGGATTACTCCGAAGATGATTAGATGAATATTTGAGGTTATTGGTGCTAAATAGAAAAAGGAAAATCCCAATCTCGAGAACCAAATAAATAATATAACGTTTCTCTGGCCAAATTTATCTGATATATGTCCACAAAATAACGTAAAGACTAAAAAACCCGCAGAAATCATACTTACCACAATCGCTCCTACCCAAGGAGCATATTTTAATTCAGATATTATGTTATTAGATATAGCAGTACTTAGGCTTCCCGTCGTTGATGTTATGATAATTTCTAATATGAAAAACGGAAGAAATTTTTTCAAAGATATGGTCAAGTTATTGTTCTCAGCGGTTTTTATCATTATCCTTATAATCCCAATATTTAAAGAATTTTAGGTAAATATTGAATCCTATAATAATTATTTTCTATAAATAAAACTTTAATATAATTAAGCTATAAGCTCTTTAAGTCACGGTCTCTTAGCATAAAGCATATAAACGCCCATGAGGGAGAATCGACCATCTAAATCCTTTCTAACTTGAAATCCTTTATTCGTCAACATTTCAGTTATTTTGTTTAACAAATTGTGTCCACCCTTAATATGTTCGTGCACTTCCATAGCTACTTGTTGTATTTTTTCCCAATCTTGGTCTTTAATCCCTGCGAGTACCTGGAATTCGTAGTTCTCAGCATCAATTTTCATCAGATCTATGGTTTTAATAGCATTTTCTTGAATTATATCAGAAATCGTTCGTAATTTGCATTGTACTAGTTCAGCTTTATATAGGCTTTTCAATCCTCTCTTAATAACCTTTTTTCGCATAAATTTTGGTATTAATTTTGCGCCTGAGAACCATTTTACAACGGTTTCGTCATAGTTAGTAAGATATTGATTCACTTTCAAATCCCAATCAAATTCAACTATAGCAGAATCCGCGCTTACTCTTGGATAATAATAAATTTCTTTAATCTCTTCTTTATCCGCCAAACCGATGTTGTAATTTTTGATTTTAGCCGGTAAATTCTTGAGGTTTTCCTCTAGGACGCCAAATATTATAGGCACAGGTTCAAAAGTAAAAATCTGTAAATTTTTCGCTTGGGTTGTTACATAACGAGAAAATAAACCGATATTTGCTCCGATATCAAAAATGGTATCGTTATCTTTTACTTCGAGATCGTACTGAAAATATTCATTTTTAACATAGATCTCATCGTATACATCAAGAGCGGTTAATTTGTCTATATATGTAATGATGTCTCCGTTAGGTAATGTAAGTTTTTTCATAAATTCATTTCTATTCCGAATTCTAAATATCTTGATGCATTATGAAAATGTGCTTTATTAATAAATTTTAAATTAATTTTCTAATTATTGGGTTTATGTCAAAAGATATTGACTGGTACGAAGTTATAAAGCAGAAAGATTATTTATACATTATCCGAGAGCGCCTTGACGAGATCGATCCTCGTTTTCTTACAACATATACTAACATTTATCTCATTCTTGGTCTTGATAAAGCCTTATTGATTGACACCGGAAGTGGTTTATTCCCTATTAAACCTATTATTGACAG
>JAGXOB010000161.1:2506-5228 GCA_019894735.1 Promethearchaeota archaeon
TTATTATTTTAAACAGTATTTCTAAGTTAAAGGAATTGTGTGACGCTAAAATTATTCGAGAAATCTATCCTTCTCACGAGAAATTCGCAGTAGGGCGAGAATTGCTTGATGAACTTTATGATGGAATAAATAATATTGAAAATATTTGGGACACTAAAGAAAAGAATAAGTTTCTAAGAGCTTGGGTTATAAAAGGCAATAATTTTAAGTACATTATTTAAAAAATTTAATACGAGTTGTTGAGAATTCAAGAAAAAGTAGAAAAGATATCTCTAAATAGTGATTGGTTTTTAATAAATAAAAATAAATCAATTGAAGTTCCAACGGAAGTTCCGGGAACTGTATTTGAAACACTCATTAATAACGGCGTAATTGAAGATCCTTTCTATGGCTTAAGAGAACACGAAGTCTCCTGGGTCTACGAATCAGAGTGGGATTATAAAACGGAGTTTGATCTTAATTCCGATTTTCTAAATCATGAAAACTTACTACTTCGCTTCTATGGCTTAGATACTATATCTGAAATTGTTTTAAATGGGGAAAAACTTGGAGATACAAACAATATGTTCACCAGATACGACTATAGAGTAAAATCTAAATTAAAAAGTAAAGGTAATACCTTAATAGTTAAATTTAAAAGCCCAACAAGTAAAGCGCGAGAGGAAAAAGAAACAACTGGTATCGATTTGAAGACTGGTTACGCTGCGATCCCAGGAGTACCATATCTACGCAAAGCTCAATATTCTTTTGGTTGGGATTGGGGCCCTAAACTGCCCGATATAGGGATATGGCAACCTGTTGAAATATTAGGATACGATGATATTAGAATTAATTCTTTTTATGTTGCTCAAAAATTGCATTATAACAAAGATATTGATAAAATAACAGATTTGCGAGAAATCACGGATTTAGGAGTTATGTCAGCCAATCTATCTATCAAAGTAAATATAGAATCTGATTTATCAATCAAAGAATTAGAACAATACAATTTAAAGATAGTGCTAAAAGCTCCTGATGGTAAAATTGCGACTAAGGAGATTTCTGTTAGTAGTTTAATTCTCCTAGTTGAATTTAACCTTGAATATCCTTATCTTTGGTGGAGTCATGATCTCGGTTCCCCTAATCTCTATGATCTTTCAGTTACGATTGATAAAAATATAATAGTCGATTCCGTTGAGCAAAAATTTGGCATAAGAGAGGTTCGTTTGATACAGAAAGCTGACGAATGGGGAGAATCATTTTACTTTAGATTAAACGGTGTGCCTCTATTTGCGAAAGGAGCCAATTGGATTCCCATCGACAGCTTCATACCAAGAGGGAAGAAACGAGGTCTTTACCAAACAAATTTAATTAACGCGAAAGAAGCTAATATGAATATGATTCGCGTTTGGGGAGGGGGAATCTATGAGGATAATTTGTTTTACGATGTATGTGATGAGTTAGGAATTTTGGTTTGGCAAGATTTCCCCTTTGCGTGCGCTGTTTATCCCTACGATGAAGAATTCAAGGAGTATTTTAAGCATGAAGCTACTCAAAACATTCAAAGGTTGAGGAACCATCCAAGTTTGGCGCTTTGGTGCGGGAATAACGAAATTGAACAGTTATGGCAATTGGAATTACACAACTCTAAAATTACAGATGGAGATATCGTAAGCAAATTTAAATCAGGGTATTTAAAAATATTTGAGAATCTGTTACCAAAATTAATACAGGAATACGATCCGAACCGTCAATACTGGCCTAGCTCTCCTTCTAACGGTTTTGTGGGGGAGAATCTTGGAAAACAGATATCAAATTTACCTCATATAGGTGATTCTCATTTTTGGGATGTTTGGCATAGAAACAAACCATTTAAAGCCTACCGTAAATTTGATTCGCGCTTTATGTCAGAATTCGGTTATGAATCCTTCCCCTCTGTTAAAACTCTTGAAGATTTTTGCCCTAGGGAGCAATTTGATTTCTTCTCACCTATAATGGAAAATCATCAAAAAAATTCTGCTGGTAATAAGAAAATCCTTGATTACATGAAAAAGCGATTTGAAATCCCATCTAAGTTCGAAAATCAAGTGATTTTATCTCAAATAACGCAAGCAGAAGCCATAGAATATGGAGTCGAACACTGGCGTCGAAATAGGAATAATTACCATTGTATGGGTGCACTTTACTGGCAACTTAACGACTGTTGGCCAGTAGCTAGTTGGTCGTCATTGGACTATTACAATCGATGGAAAGCGTTACATTACTATGCCAAAAGGTTTTACCAGCCCCTTTTTCCTAGCGTAAAGGAAGATGCTAAATCGGTAGAGTTTTGGGTATCAAACGATCTTCGTACCTCGCAAAAATTCCAGTTCGAATGGAAAATTTATAAATCAGATGGAAAAGTTGAAAAAGATGGTTTCTATGATTCAGAAATCGCTCCGTGTTCGTCAAAAAAGCTTGGAACAGTCAGAATTTCAGATATCAATCAATCTGATAAGAAAATATCAGACTGTGTTATTTTTTACGCGTTAAAATATCATAATCTTGAAGGTGAACAAGAAATCCATGGTTTTAGGTTGTTTTCTGCTCCTAAAAGATTTCCGTTAAAGGATCCTAATATACATTGGGAGCTCAACGAATATTTCTGTGAAGAAATCAATGAAAAAGAGTACGAGCTCAAGATTTCAGCTAGCAACATAGCACTATTCGTTCATATAGATTCAAAAAAATTTGATTTTATAGC
>JAGXOB010000162.1 GCA_019894735.1 Promethearchaeota archaeon
GCTAAATATTTAGAAGTTTGAGTGGCAGCAGCTTTAATTAGCGCATCATCTGGAAGTGAAATGCGCGAAAAAATAAGATCCAATGCTTTTTCAGAAATAACTCCTGTAAGGTTACCATGCTTATCTTTTCTAATTTCGCCACCTTCGGGCACTACGGTATTCTCGTCTAATTCTGCGAGTTGTAACGCTTTAGTATTTGCAATTCCGATATGTCCGTCGTATCGTAATACGAAAACGGGATGATTCGGGCAAGCTTTGTCTATGTCCCATCTATTAGGTAATATTGCTTTTTCGAATTTTTCTTCGTTGAAATTGTAGGCTATTATGAACTCGTCCTCCTTTCTTTTTTGAGATGCAACTTCTAAGAGAGCCTGAAATTCATTTAGATTTTTCACATTAGCCAAATCGGGGTTCAATAAGTGATTTATATAACTCATCGGATGCATATGACAGTCTATAAAGCCTGGAAGTAATGTCTTCCCCTTTAAATCAATGTTTATACAATTTTCGCCCATTTCTAGTTTGACATCTACCAATTTACCGACCGATACTATTTTATCCACTTTAATTCCTACAGCTTCTACAAGTGGTTGGTTATCATTGATAGTTATTATTGGTCCCCCGAAGAGAATTTTACTAACCGAATTTGTCATTATACTACACCTATACTAAACACTATTTAATCTATCATAAATTCATTTTGATACTTAAAAACTAATTTTTCTGTCAAGCTTTGCATTTATAAGAAAAGTTTTTAAAATTTAGAATAATTCTAGTGGATTAATTGGTAAAAAGTAAATTGTCTGTGCTAAATAGATTAGGCGAATAGGATATGGTAAAGAAATCTGACTTAAAGAAACTAAATTCCATTATGGAAGAAGGGAATGAGTTTAAAAATTTAAAAGAATACAATATGGCTGTGGAAAAGTATTTAGAAGCTTTAAGCTTTATTGAAGATAAAGTTAAAGAGCCAGAAGAACGAGTTGACGAGACTACAAATATTAAATCTCAGATAGATCAAATATTTTCCGTTGAAATTATTGATATTATTGAAACTGCTAATGATTTTATTAATAAAGAAGATTTTAACTCTGCTTTTATTACATTCGACGAAGCAGTGAGAATTGCAGATAAAATCGTGGATAAAGACATGAGAGACTACGAAGTAACCCAAATAAACTATCTTATAAATAAAACGAAAATCGAAGAATCTCTCATTCAGGGTTTAGCAGTTAAAGAGAGAAAAGAATTTGATAAAGCTATTAGTATGCTTAGAGACACGTTAAATGGAGCAAAAGAATTCTACATGGAAGATCTAGAGGACGAAATGATAAAAAAAATTGAAAATTCTATCAACGAGACTTATTCGTTAAAGGTTAGCATTTTAATTGAAAAAGGAAGTTCGTTAAGAGAAAGCGAGAATCTCGAAGGAGCGCTTGAAGATTATAATAACGCTTTGAAGTTAGTTGATAATTATTTTGAATCTGATTTAAAAGAAACAGATAAGAAGAATATAGAAAGTCTTTCCAACCATATTTACTCAATTCATATTAAAAAATTCATCGATAAAGGTCAGAAATTATTTGACGGAAACAATTTTAGTGAAGCAGCCAAAAACTTTGAAGAGGCTTTGAAAATTTCTAATAAAATGTATGACTCAGAAGAAAAAACATCTGAAATACAAAAAATCAATTCCGTTGCTTCTGGAGTGCTGAATCCTATCTATTTAGAAAAATTGAATCCCATTTTAAATAAAGGAAAAGAATTGCTTATCAAAGAAAACTTTGAGGAGAATATAAGCATTGTAAACGAAGCACTCGACTTATTTGACAAGTCGTTAGAGATTGCAAACAATATGGCTGATTCAAACGAAAAAAGTAGGAAATTAAACGAGATTACATCTTTGATTGATAAAACGTGTAAAACTCGAATTAAGCATATTAAAGAAAAATCCATTCATAAAATTGGGCAGGGCGATTACGAGAAAGCAATTAACGACTTATACGCTGCCATCAGCGTTGCTAAAAGAATGTCTATTTCTGAAGAAATTAACGAAGATTTAGAGGACTTAAAAAACACGGTCAATAAAGTGTATCTCGCACAAATTGAAGAAGTAGTTAAAAACGGGATTCATAAATTAGAAAATAAAGAATTCGATGAAGCGATAAAGATTTTTAATAAAGCATTAGAAATGACCAATAAAATGTACCTAACTGACGAATTGGAAGAAGAAATAAATAGAATTAAAGGTCTAGTCTATCAAGCCGAGTTAAAAGACTTAGTTGATCGTGGAGACTTATCTGAAGAAATTCAGAAATATGAGAAAGAGCTAGAAAAACTCAACAAAAAAATGGATTACGCAAAAACTATAGGTGACCCTACCCGTAGATTTAAAGAAATGGAAGAGATCAAGAAATCGATCGATGAAGTATTTCATTCTAAAATCAAACTATTGGTCGAACAAGGTGTTCAATTGGCAGATAGTACAAATTTCGAAAGTTCTTTTAAAAACTTTGAAGCTGCGATAACAATAAACGAGTCAATAAAAAGTCCCGAATTTAAAAATCGAATTGCTATCAAATACGAATATAAACTAAAATTGATAGATAAAGCCCAATTAGAAATCAAAAACCAAAACTACGATGTAGCGATCGAAGATTGTAAAAAAGCGATAGAGTTAGATAGCACATACATAGATGCCTATTATTACATTGGGATTGCAAATAACGAGAAGAAAGACTATGACACCGCAATCGGGTATTTCAAAAAATCAATTGATCTCAGTCCAAGTTACGCTAAATCATGGAACCATATGGGATTTAGCTACGAAAAATTAGATCAGTTTGATAAAGCTATCGATGCCTACAAAAAAGCAGTTGGATTTGAACCAAATTACGCTTTAGCACATTATAATTTAGGAAATGGGTATAAACATGAAAAACAATTTGATAACGCAATCAATTCATACAAAAAGGCAACAGAAATAGATCCGAATTATGCAACTGTCTGGCTTTTTATGGGATATACTTATTTAGATAAAAACGATTACTATTCCGCAATTCAAAACATTGAAAAAGCAATTGATATAGATTCCGATTTGGGAAAAGAGATTAAATCCGTAATCGCTGGTATTAAGAATTCAATAGAGAATCTCAATAAAGGTCTATTAGAGATGTTCGATAATAAATAACTTTTCTTTATAAAAACTATACCTTATATTCAATTCTTTGAAAGCTAAAAGCTCATTGCCTTTAGAAACTTTGGCCATAGCGTCACTTTGGAAAGAACCGGTATTGTAGCAAAGAGTCTCTCTCCGACCCATCTATCGTTATCAGTATTATGTGTCGATAAGTCTTGGTTAATATGTGCTTCGTAAACATATTGTCTCACCGTTTTATTAGTGTTTAAAAGATTAGAATAAGAATTCCATAAAGTTTTAGAAGAAGAACCCTCATTATAGAAGAGATATTCACACGCATTACCATTTCTAAAGTAGGTGAACAAAACTCTGGCAACTTCATCATCGTATTTTTTTAATTCGGCACTAGAGAAATTAGAATTGTTTGAGAGTAAC
The DNA here is from genome assembly GCA_019894735.1 of Promethearchaeota archaeon. The sequence continues at coordinate 3,575 of JAGXOB010000162.1, forward strand.
CCTTCTAACAACTTCGCAGCAATGTCAGCACTCGCTAAACCGCATAAGATTCCCTCGTAAAAGAATGCTGTTACTAATCCAGCGGCTTCTCCTAACACGATAACCCGATCTTTTGAAAAGGAGTTTATAGGATGCTTTGAAATACCTCCACTTATAAACGGTATGGATTCGTCCCATTTTATCCCTTTCATAAATGGTTGAATTTTTTGATAATTCCTAAGAATTCTAATTAGTTTATTTTTAAGTTCTGCTGGGCTTTCTCTATTCCCCAAGTATCCCGTTGCGATTCGTCCTTTTCCAACATTAAAGAAAAAGGGACCGTTCTGGCTAATCTGGGGGTTTAAATGAAACATGTACTGGAAGTTGAAATTTTCGTTTAAAATCGATTCATCAACGTAAATATTAGTGTAAATTCCCATATAGGATTCAGGGACTCCGAATCCTAAGGATTTTTGCAATGGGAACCCTCGAGAACCTGTTGCTAATACTAGAAGTTTAGCAGAGAATGATTCTCCTCTTCCATTAATAACTTCAATGTAGTCAGTGTGCCTTATAATTTTAGCTATATTCTCGTAAAAAAGAGTTGTTCCACCTTGATCTCTAAATTTATCGATGAGTTTTTTGATTAATATCTCTGTATGAGATATTTTCCCTAGCGGTGCACCAAATTCTTTAGAGTTTAATAGCCCATCCTGTTTCTCGCTTTTGTAATTTAATTGAACAAATGGTCGCGGAAATATCGAATCGTCGTTCCAGAAAACGTCTTCTACAAAAGGTTTATTGTGTTCAGCAAAGATGTTTGTTCTCTCGGGTATTTCTCGATCGTAGTCTTGTGCTTCTACAAGAAGCGTTTTTGCGTATTTTGAGGTTTTGTAAGCAAATGAAACACCCGAAATTCCAGCACCAATAACAATAAAATCATACATAGAGTTTCAAAATCATTAACCTTAAAAAAAGGTTATTTTATTTTTCCGATTCTTAGAAGTCTGTTTTAAAGAATATTTTGAATTGCCTTTGTTATCTTTTCTATATTAACTTCAGCCATTCCAAGAGGAACGGAAGAATCGTATAAGATTACAATTAATAGCGGATCTAATTTCCAGGGAATGTTTATGATTTTTGAAAATACTTTTTCATTGTTTTCCAAACTATAGAAGGTTAAAGAATATTCATTTGCGACAATGTGTCTGATTTCTAATTCTTTTAGGGATGATAAAAGGATTTCATTTGGCAATGAGGAAAAAATAACTTTTCCATTTATGGAAAATAACGCAGCCCCGAGAATTTCGTTCTCGAACATTAGTTTGTTAAATAAATCGATAATTTTCTTGTATAAAGGCTGGCTTGATACTAATTCTTCATCCCCAGTAATAATTGAATCAATCTTGTTATCAAATTCGGAATTTTCAATCACTTCGTAGGATTCGACTTCGTTATTCTTTAGAAAATCTTTAAATTCTTGAACAATAGTTTCTAACCGAGATTCTATAAAAAGTAGACTAGCGCTTGTGTCTGCTAAGATAGCATAAATATAATCTCCCTCTACTTTGAAAGCAATCCTAAATCCACCCATTTCGAGAATTTCGGGCGT
>JAGXOB010000163.1 GCA_019894735.1 Promethearchaeota archaeon
CAAAAATCCGCTTAATCTTTCTTCCCCTGAAGTCCTTATTATTAAATCAGGTTCTTGATTTGGCATGTGAGATGTGTACAAGTATTTTTCAAAAGTTTCTTCATTAATATCTTCCAGATTTAATTCACCATTTATAACTTTATTCACGATGGATTTAGTGGCATTAAGAATTTCTGCTCTTCCACCATATGCAAAAGCAAAATTTAAGAATTGATTTTTATAGTTAGCTGTTGCAATTTCAACTTCTGAAATAAGATCTTGTAAGCTTTCCGGCAATAAATTTACTTGACCAATTACTTTAACATGAACTTTATTTCGATGAATACGTTCATTTGTCAACAATTTACGAAATTTTTCTTCTGCAATTTTCATAATTTCTTCAATTTCTTCTGGAATCCTGTTGAAGTTCTCAGTAGAAAAAGTATAAAGAGTTACAAATTTTACGCCTAGCAATTCACACCATTCCAAAAGATGTTCAACAGTATCAGCTCCTTTTTTATGACCTAACCAAGGATTACGTTCCTTTTCAGAAGCCCATCGCCTATTTCCATCCATAATTATAGCTATATGTTCAAGTTTAGGACCATTTTTAACTTGAAACCAAAGCCATTTTTCATAAAGTTTGTAAGCTCCTATTATGGAAAGAAAATTTTTAAGCATTTATAAACCTTCATTTCTCTTAAGAAATTGAAATAGTTATAGAGGTAAAACTTTGATTGTTTCAATTAAAGTTTACTATAAAGTAACTTAAGAAAGCCATATTCCACTCATTTCCTATAAACCTTTTAGGCCTTCTTGAAATTCTTCCTCTAATTCTTTGGACTCACCAAAAAAACTTCTTTTTGATCGATGAATTATAAGAACTAACAATATTGATGCAATAATTATGAGAATTCCTACGATTATTGTGAATATCAAATTTTGAAATACTAGATCCTCTATACTTATTGCAGGTTCAATTAAGATATTTGCAGTAGCATCTAAAATCCAACGAGACCACACGACAGACATAATCAGAGCTACATTTCGTAATAATCGAGGACTTCGCTCAAAATATAATCTAATACTTCTTCCAAAAAGTATTATTCCAATTCCAACAACCATTAGATCTCTTAATCCTTTAATAAAAAATCCTGCTAGATTTGGAAGAATACTAATCCAACCAGCAACATCTTCAGGAAGCGGTTGAATAATATTTGTTGCAGCATTTGAAATTCCTAGATATACACTCACAAAAACACAGAGTATTCCTGCAATAATAGCGTAATTTGAGATCTGTACAGGTAAAGCTGGAGGTGAATATTCTCTAGCCCAATTGTAAAAATTTTTAACCCCTCTATCAACTCCAAAACCTTTTATGAGCAAAACCCCTCCTAGAATGAAAATAATTGCAATATAATAATAATTCAAAACTTCAGATACGTAAAAAACTCCGAAAAGAAAAAGCAACAGACCTGGAACTCCAAGGGCTAAACGAGCATAACGTGGATTTTCCCATATGAGTTTTATGTATCTTGAAAACAATGCAGCAGTTTCTTCAATTGATTCACTATGTTTAATTACAATTCTTCTAACTGAAGAAACTGGAACTCTTGACTCTACGAGGGGTAGAATTGCTTCATCTGAATATCCGTCAGAAACCAATATGACCTCACTTGCATGAAAGGTCTTTAATAAACTGTTTAATTCTGAGACTAATTTTCGATCTGCTCGAACCCCACCATGTTGCAACCCAGATATAGTTGCAACTTCTAAGGTTTCATCTGGTTGTTTTTCATTTTGTAAACGATCATAAAGGCGAATTGCTTCAAACATTGCATTGGCGTCTGGTTCTTCAGGATCATGCAAAGCCAAAGAAACTGCTGAATCTAAGTTTGATTTCCTGCCAATAAGTGGAGTTTCAATTTCTGCTTTAGTTTCTAGATCACCATCTCTATCAACACATAAAATAAGGATGCGCTTTTCCACGTTTTGCTCATCTTTATCCTTAATGGTCATCTGTCAATAATCCTTTAATTAATAATTACGATTAATCTTCTTTAATGGTTTCATCTTCTGATTCAGTTATAAGTTTAAATTCTTGCAAGCTGAGTTTTTTTCCGTTTTTAAGCTTTATTTGTGCTTCTGTTTTAATTTTTTTCTTCAGTTTTTGTTCGTTTTCTCTTTTTTTATTATTATCTTTTTCTTTTATTATTATTAAAAGATTCTTCTTCTTATTCAAAAGTTCTTTAATTTTATCTTTTAGTGGTTTGTGTTCTTTTTTTTCCTCTAAATAAGAAATATGATGCTGATCAGCTTTTTCTTTAACATTATTTAATTCATCAATGGTTAATGAGATTACTTTATGTGTTTCTTGACTTTTTTTTGCTATTTTTGAAAGTTCTTCATGAGCTGTATTTGCGATTTTATCCATTTTATCAAGCTCAGCTTGTATTTTATGGATTATCAATTTCTGTTTATCCATTTTTTTGTATTTGCTCAATTGTGTAGCAATTATTTTGACTTGTTCGACTAATTGTTTTTCTTCATCTAATTCAAGTGTGGTAGTCTGTATTTTCCACTCGATATCGTCTATCTCTTTTTGAAGATCAATACTTTTTCCTTCGGGTAGCTTATCTCTAAAAGAATCAATTTTTTGCCTGTGATATTTTATTTCTTCAATTTTTTCCCTAATTTGCAGACGAGTTTTATCTCTTTTTTGTTTTAGTGTTTTGACTTTGTCATTTAATTCGTCGCGAATTTTTTTTTGTTCAAATATTTTTTGATGTAATTCTTTGGATTTGATGTTAAATTTATCTCTTTTTTTAACGAGTACTCTGATATTTTCGTTTAGAGAATATTGTTTTTCTTTGAATGATTTAAGTTTTTGATCTATTTCATTTAGATCTATAAGCTCTTTTTTTTTGATCACAAGTTATCCTCTGTTATTGTTTACATAAATTACTTGCTATTTTTGAATTAATATTTGCAGCTTTTTAAGACAATGTTCTACTATTTCAATCTCCTGATATATTTTTCTTCAAAAAAGAAATAATTGTGTTCTTAGCAAAAAACTAATGTTTTAATAGTATGTTAGCTGTACTCTTGAAAGACTTAAGATGCAATATAACTATGATGATCTATTGAAACGAGCTTGTTCACAAATGCCTGAAGTATCTACAAAACGTGAACGTCTAGAGTTGCCGAGGTTATACATAAACATTGTAGGTATGAGAACAATAATTTCAAATTTTAAAGAAATTGCCGATATCTTGGATCGAGATCCTCAACATATTTTAAAATTTTTAACTCGTGAAATGGCAACTGCAGCTACTTTTCATGATTCACGAGCTATTTTTTCTGGAAAATTTAAAAGAGATAGTTTTCAAAGACTTCTAGAACGATACCTGCAAAATTATGTTATCTGTCCAGTATGTAAACGTCCAGATACTAAAATTGCCAAAGATAAAAGATTAATTTTTCTAGATTGCAATGCTTGTGGTGCTCGATCATCTGTTAAACAATTATAAGAGCGATCTAGAACTTGGAAGTCTACGCGAATCTTAAGAAAGAAGGAAGAAATGTTTTACTAGCAATTTGTGATGAAGCGCTTCTTGGTAAAACTCTTAGAGATGGAAAAATTGTTTTTAAAGTATCCGCAGATTTTTACAAAGGAAGAAAAATATCTGTTGATTACGCTGTAAGTATGATTAAAAACTCAACAATTATTAACCTTGTAGGAAACGAGTGTGTAAAAAAAGCAATAGAAATTGGGTGTCTACACCCTGATGCGGTACTTAAAATTGAAGGTATTTCACATGCGCAGATATTCAAATAGTGCGGTAAACAAATAATCCTTTCTCTAAGAAAATTGTGCATAATTATTTCTCTTGGATATCAAAAATATAGAAAGGTGATACAACGTTAAATGAGTTCTTTGGATTTATTTCTTCTGGAAACATTGTGGGAATTCCCACAATAATTGTTATGACTCTTCCTTTTATTTTAGGATTAATTATTGGTTTATTCCTAAAAAAATTTTTTAAACTAATAATTTTTGTAGGTCTAGCAGCTGTAATAACTAGTTATTTAGGTTTTTTTACAATAAATCTTTCTTCACTTAAAGATTTAGCTGAAAGTTATGGTCCTGAGGTTATCCATTATGGGACAATTCTAATGAGCATATTACCAATCGGGATTGGTTTTGTAGCTGGATTAGTTCTAGGATTTTTATTTGGTTAAGGGTAATAAAACAAAATCATTTTTTGTTAATTTTAAAACAAGTATGCCAATCAAACTTTTTTTTAACTATTTATTTTGTTTTAATTTATTATACTTTTCAATTTAATTAGCGCATCAAGTTTTATTAGATCTTTTATTCTTGACTATAGATGATAAACAATGGAATTTTCAAAAGTTATTTCTTTAAGAAAAAGTATTAGGAGTTATTCCAATAAACAAGTAGAAAAAGAAAAATTAAAAAAAATTCTAGAATTAACTAGATTAGCTCCTTCATGGGCAAATAAGCAATGTTGCCGTTATATTGTAGTAACTGATCAATCAAAAATCAATGAATTTGGGGGAATAATAAATTCATGGCTCAAACAAGCTCCAGTTGTTATTGTAGCTTGCGCTGATCCCAATGATTCTGGATCTCGAAATGGTATGGAATATTATCTAGTAGATGTGGGAATTTCAATGCAACAGCTAATCTTGACAGCAACCGATCTTGGATTAAGTACCTGCTGGATAGGAGGTTTTAATGAAACAAAAATAAAGAAGGTTTTAGACGTACCTAACAATATAAAAGTAGTAGGATTAACTCCCCTGGGATATGCCAAAGAAAAAGAGAGTTTAACCTCAAAAATAGCTAAGAAAATTGTTGGAAGTGAAAAAAGAAAATTATTAGATGAAATTGTTCACAAAGAAAAATGGTAAAATTCTCTAACAGGAAAATGTTTTCTTTGATCACTGTAAAAAACTAGTTAAAGTTGATTATCCAAATGTTTAATTTATAACAGGAAAATAATTAATGTTTCATAATTAAATATTAACTTAGTCTATAG
>JAGXOB010000164.1 GCA_019894735.1 Promethearchaeota archaeon
GGACACTCTTTAAGATTATTTTTTCTTTCCCAATCTGCGATGAACCTTTCCAGTTGACCAATTGCGATTGGTTCTCCAAGTTTGTTTAGTATACAAGCTTGTTCACATTGAGTTTCTTGAGGACACACTCTCCCACAAATTGCAGGTAATAAGTTGTCTGTTTTTATCTTGTAGAGGGCTTTTATGTATTTTTTTTCCTTTAGTAGTTTAATGAATTGAGGTATTTTGATGTTAACAGGGCACCCAGCAACGCAAAGAGGATTTTCACACTGTAAACAACGCTGAGTTTCTAATTCAACCATTTCTTCTGTTAATCCTAATGATACTTCTTCAAAATTTGTGATCCTTACACTTGGATCTTGTTCTCTCATTTTCGGTCGTTTTTTTTGCTTCAATTTTTTTTTTCCCTTGTTATTATTTAATATGTTCGTTGATGGTCTCTGGTTTTCCACTCTAGGTCAACTCGCTTTTATACTTCTCTAAAGCCCTACACTCTTCGTCGTAGCATTCTAATGAATGTTTTTCTTGTTCAAGAAACCGATTGGCGCGTTTTAAAAGATTATCAAAATCAACAATGTGCCCATCCACATCTGGACCATCAACGCATGCAAATTTGACGTTGCCATCAAGAGTAGAGAACCTACAACTTCCACACATTCCCGTTCCATCAATCATTATCGTGTTCAAAGAGACAAAGGTTTTCACTTTGGGTAAACCCCCAGATCCATTAGTTGTAAGGACGACATACTTCATCATAATCAAAGGTCCGATTGCGATAACTAGGCTAATTTTTTTTTCCTTAATAATCTCTTTTAACGGATCAGTTACTACACCTTGTATCCCTTCGCTACCGTCATTTGTAGTAATAATTAATTCGTCACTCACAGAGTTCATCCTATCTTTCCAAATTAACAACCCTTTACTTCTAGCACCCAAGATCGTGATAATCTTATTACCTGCTTCTCTTAGTTCTTTTGCTTGAATATAACACGGAGCTATCCCAATTCCTCCGCCAATTATTATTATTGGATGTTCATACTTCTCAATGTGAATTCTATTCCCTAAAGGTCCTACGACATCAAGAATCGTATCGCCAACATTCTGATTACACAGTAATTTGGTGGTTTTACCCACCACTTGAATTACAAGTGTTATTGTTCCTTTTTCCCGATCGTAATCGGCAATTGTCAGCGGAATCCGTTCTCCTGTTTCATTAACCCTAACAAGGATGAAATTTCCCGCATAAGCTTTTTTAGCTATTAATGGTGTTTTTATTACCATTTCAAAAATTGTCCCATTATTTCCAAGCTCAATTTTTTCAAGAATTTCGTAAGGCAAATTTAATCGAGACTCCTTTTTAATTAAAATAGTTATACCCTATTTCTAAGTGAATTAAAGTTTAAAATTATTTAAGGTTGTTATAATTGGGGGGAAAAGAATGGGTTTTAAAAATTAATAAAGTTAACTAATTGATATATATTTACGGCATAAAGAGTATTTTACCAATGAATGTTAGTAAGTCTATTACTTGAATTTTGTTTTTTAGCTCTTTATTCTCGTTTAGATAACAATTTAAATGCGTTAAACATTTAGGACAAGTGGTAATCAAATAGTCTGCACCAGTTTGGATTGCTTGTTTTACTCTCGATTCCTGTAAAAGCTTTGAATTTTGATTGCATGAAATGTAAGCAGAAACTCCGCAACAATCAGCATCAACCTTATTATTTTCCATTTCGAGTAATTTAATACCCGGGATTTGTCTCAAGACTTCACGAGGAGCATCATAAACATCACTCATGCGACCGAGCCTACACGGATCGTGGTAAGTTACTTTAATTTCTCCTAGATTTGGAAACGATACGTCTTCTAATAGTTTTTCTTTCATAATATACTCAGAAATGTGATAAAGTTCAAATCCAAAATCTTCTCGATTCTTAAACAGTTTTCTATATTCGTTGTTCCAGGTGTAATATCCTTCTGGGCAACTAAATACGATAGTTTTCACTCCAGCGTCTTTAAACAACTTAATGTTATATCTTGCTAACTTATCAAAAGATTCCGTATCGCCTTGCCAAATGATATCGTGTCCGCAGCACTTTTCTTCTGGTAAAACAACGGGTACAATTTCGTTTTGATTTAATATTCCAATTACGGCCTTAGGAACTGTGAGATAATCTGTAGCGTTAGACGAACGCATGTTGTCTTGGTTTCCATAGTCACAAACCATAACACCAGAAGAATCAACAGCAGCAGTGTAATCTTCTGGGATCTGATCGCTATTACTGCAACAATTGCAATTTAAACACCTATTTGCTTCCTTTTTTGCTTGCTCTTCTGTAAATCCTAATTCCATCTCTTCAAAACAGACTAACCTTTCTTCGCCTGGCATAAAATTCATTTCTTGACAAGCTTTAATTTGGATATACTTTTTAGGAATAGTAGAACGTTTAAGCTCCTTTTTATTGATCCTCCCTTTTCTTAAATCAACTCCTCGGATATAACGATCTATTGAAAATGCAGCTTCTCTCCCATCTCCAATCGCATCAACCGCACACATGAGTGAATCAAAAATTATATCTCCCCCAGCAAAGACCCCTGGAATGGTAGTTTCATAGGTTAAATTGTCAACCACCATTTTACCTCTCTCTATTTTTAATTTGTTATCGGTTGCAGTATTAATAGGGACCATATCAAGCCCTTGCCCGATAGCAGTAACGACATAATCTACAACAATCTTAAAATCAGAATCTTCCACTTTGTTTAAAGGTCTCCTTCCAGTTTCAGGATCAGGTTCCCCCCATTCAATTTTATAACAATTTAAGGCTAATTTTCCGTTAGGTTCTTGGGTAATGTTTTTGGTTGAAGTAGTAAAATTATACTTCATTACTTCTCTTTCGGCCTCGTGCAAATCTTTGAGCACATTTTTTAGAGCCTCCTCCGTTAATATGTCTACAAAATCGACTTTAGTGGCTCCTAATCTAACAGCAGTCTCGCCAACATCAACGGCAACTGCTCCTCCACCGATAATTCCAAAAGTTTTACCTTTAAATTCTTCGGGGTCTTCTGCACAATTATATTTTCGATCTAAGAGAAAATCTATGGCAATGTGAACGTTAGGTAAATCTTCGCCTTCCAATCTAAGAGTTTTTGGAACATAGAGCCCTACCGCAATGAAAACGGCTTCAAATCCTTCTTTTTTAAGGTCTTCAAGTGTAAAATTAGCACCAAACTCTTTATTTAATACTATTTCGACTCCCATGCTTTTGATAAAGTCGACATCGTGGTCTAAAGCTTCATCAGAAAGCCTATACTGAGGAACCCCGTACCGTACGACGCCACCGGTTTTATCGCCTTTTTCGAAAATCGTTGGTTTATATCCCATTCTTGCGAGGTAGTAAGCAGCGGATAATCCTCCGGGTCCAGCACCGATAATTGCAACCTTTTCCTTCGTTTGCTTAACTGGTTTGATTTTACTTAAGTTAGGATGTTCAGCTTCGTAATCGGACACAAATCGTTTTAACTCTCGAATTGCAACTGGATCGTCGTGATGTTGTCGATTGCAATTTAAAGCACACTGTGCAGTACAAATTCTACCGCATAAATATGGTAAAGGATTCATTTCTCTTATTAAATCAATAGATTCTTGAAACTTACCCTCAGATATTAATGAAACATATCCTTGAACATCAACTTCCGCAGGGCATCCAACAACACAAGGCGCAGTTCCCGTTAAAAATGGAGCGCAACCCATAAAATAAGCAACTTCTCCTTTTTCTTTTATTTTTAAACCCGTTCCTTCCAAGAATCCAAGCTTATTGGTAAATTTTATCTTATCATCTGCCATCAATTTTGGTATACTGGAATAAACTCTATCGTGATTACAACTGCGTAAAGTCTCTTGTAATGGTTCGTATTCCGAAGTCAAGGTTCGAAGTTCCTTAATAATCTCTGTGAAGTTGACCCCAGTTTTACCTTTAGTCATTGGGCAATATTCTGTGCACAATCCGCAAGTTAGACAATCCCAAATATTATTATTTTGTAATGCTTCCTCCGGTGATAAGAAAGTTAAATCTGTAATCAAATTCCTCGGATAAAATAAATCTAAATAAGAGACAGGGCATACATTAACGCAACGATTACAATTATAGCAATAATTTGCGTTTGCAATAACATTTTTAATGATGTCACTTGAGAGTATTCTGTCGTTTTTCTTACTTACACTTTTTTCGCTAGTTTCAGTCATATGAATCCCATAACGGTCCTTTTTCTATTGTTAAATATAATTTAAAGAAGTTTAAATATGCTTTTATTATCATTAAAAAGAAGTTTAATTGTTTCTGATTTAGTGAATTTTGAATAGAAATATATATAAGTTTACCAGAAATCAATTTATTAAAATAATTAAGGAAACCAATTTGAAACTATAACTTCGGTGTGATGTTATGAAAAAGAAAACTAAATATTTATCCATGGGTATTGCAGCAATCGTTATTACTTCGGGAATAGTAGGAATTTATCTCTTCGTTACTTTTATTGAAAGCCAAACTCCAATAGGAAGATATGGTCCTGGAGCGGTATATGATTCTCAACTACAGAAGACGATAATTTTTGGGGGAGGAACTCAAGATGCATCTGGATGGGAAGTTCTTGGTGACATGTGGACTTACGATTCTACAGGTAACACATGGAGTGAGATTGTTCCAACTAATAAACCTTCAGCGAGAGCAGGACACGCCATGGTTTACGACTCTTTCAACCAAAAAACAATACTCTTTGGAGGTTGGGCAGGAAATGTAGGATTAACAAATGATACTTGGATTTACGACTCTCAAACAACTCAATGGACTGAAGTTTTTCCAAACACTGCGCCAGAGAGTAGACAAAGTTATGCAACATATTACGATCCTATCACTCAGAAAGTAATTTTATTTGGAGGATATAAAGAGCCAGCGCCCCATTATAACGATACGTGGGAGTATAATTACTCAAACAATACAT
>JAGXOB010000165.1 GCA_019894735.1 Promethearchaeota archaeon
CGCGAAGAGAATCTGAATCTGTTTTTTTCTCTTTCTCAAAGTGTCGGATGTTTGTAAATAGGTAAGTTGCTATTGAAATTGCGACTCCAACAATGCCACAATAAAGAAAAAGATTCATAACTCCTAAAGGAACGCTTAAAATTCCCGTTAAAACAATCCCTATTGGCGAGATCATCATAGAAAGTGTGCTATCAATCGACATAACTCTTCCTATTTTATCTGGAGGGACTATAGTTTGTTCTATAGTCTGAAAGATAGTGTTAATAATTGGTAAAGTAATACCCATTATTAGTAATCCAATTATCATCATAATAAAAAATCCTGTGGGAACTAGAGCTAAATAAGCATAACCTAAAAACAAGACGACAATTCCTATGAAAGTCGTGAGAATTTTATGTTTCCATTTTTTCTTTATAACGGTAACAATTGCTCCTAAAACCATCCCTGCATTCATAGAAATAGACACAATTGCGTATGAAGAAATATCTCCCCCATGGATTGTGTTAACATAATAGGGCAACAAAATTCCTAAAGGTTGTATTAGGAAGTTGAGAAACATAGCTAAAATGATTATGGTCAGCAACACAGGAACAACTCTTAAAAGCCCCAATCCTTCTTTAAAGTCTTTGAAAAAAGATTGTCTTTCTGTTGATGCAGAACTTTCTTTAGTGTTTACTGAGGGTATTTGGATTAGCAACAGTGGTATAAGTGCTATAAAAAAGGTAATTATGTCAATCCATAAAATCTGATAGAAGGTTAGGAAAAGTGAAAGTGTGGCACCTAATGCCGGACCAATTAGCTGAACAAGACCTGAGAATAAAAAGTTAACACCATTTATTCTGCTCAGTTTGTCTTTTGGTACCATCAAAGGAATAACAGAACTAACTGTAGGATAATGAAAACCTTGGAATACGGCACGTATTGCAACAAATATGAAGATTATCCATATCTCGGTGAAATTCATAAGAAATAGCATAATCAGTATAAATGTCGCGACAGATTGAAGTGAATCAACTAAAAGAATTATCTTCTTTCTATTAATTCGATCAGAAAGTACACCAGCGATAGGTGTTGCTATTATCATTGGCAACATATACAAGAGGGAAGATAAAGCGAGAAGAGAGGGATTATTGGTTTCTTTTTGAATCCACCAGGTAATAATAAAGTGAACAACCATCGAACCTAACAACGAAAACAACTGTCCTGACCAAAACACCAAATAGTTCCTGAATGTTTTCTGATTCGCTATTTCTTCCATTGAAAATTACCGTTTCCAATTCATCTCTAATCGAAAATTGATATAAATATAGAATTCTAAAATAATAGAAATAAAATTAAGTTTATGTTTGATTATATGTTAGATTCTATCGTCTTGCTTTTTCAATTCAAAAGATACGATGGCGATGTCTTGGATTCCAATTCTTTGAGCTATTTTTCTCACGTAACTTAACCGCCGTTTTTTAAGGATATCATGAAGAATTACAGCTGGAATCATTGATAAGACTAAATAAAAGGGTAAACCTAACCATAAAAATAGACTTGGGATGTTTAGTAAAATTCCTGGATACCCAATATAGGTAATAAAGACGATAATAAAATCGTATATCACAAAAAAATATGTAAGGATTACACCAATTCCAGCGTACCCTTTCAAGAGGGTTTGAAACCATTCAATAGACTATAGTCTATTAAAAGAAAGTAACTAGAAGCATTCTAAATTAACCTAATAATATTTTATTGATATAAAAATGGGTTTGCAATACCTAAGTATTTCTCAATGACATCTAAAATTTCATCCTTTGAACCAATGTAACCTAAGATTTGGTGTTTTGCTTTACCGTGAGATGTATTATCAATAGTTTCAAACTGATTTAGTTGAACTTCAATTTCTCCAAATTTTAATGTAGGCTTATCTAAGGATTCTGAATTAAAAGATTGAATAACGCCAATTTCCCCATCGGGGTGGTCTCTGGAAACATCAAAACAATCTTTTTGCGATTTAGGGATATCATCAGATAACTTGACTAGAAATCCAAATTCCTCTGAGTCAGGGATTTTAAGAGTATACCCAATTTTTGCCGTTCTGGAAAAATCAATATCTTCTGGACGTATAGCGAGTTTGTAAATATCATCAACATCAATTTTAAAGGCTACATAATTATCTTCTACGTGTAAACGATCTTGTGGGATAGTTCGAAAATAGGACAAAGGCTTTGGATTAGAATTCGTGGGAATTAAAGCCGTTCCAGGATTAGATGACCCCCCACTAATAATACAAGCTAACGACCAACCGTTAATTTGCAAATTTGGTTGGAAGAAAACACAGTCATCTATGAATTCGATACCACAATAACTCAAACCCGTTGAAATTGGCTCTTTTATAAGGGATATTTGGCGCGTAATTTCACCATTATAAATTTCATTTTTTATTTTTGATTCTACTGTTATTGGGCTTGAAAGCGTGCATGAATTTGAGGATTCAGCTAAAACTTCGTAATAAGCAGGATCTAAACCGTGAGGACAAAACCATCCTTCCCATATTTGGGGTTTCTCGTAAAAAAACTCTCTTTCAGGGCTAATCCAATATCGATCTCCACCTATGTCTCTTTGCCTTGTTTTAATTACATTTTTTATTTCTGGATTTATCCATAATAAGCTGTAACTCTCATTCTTAGGAAACAATCCAAGTGGACGCCCTCCATACTCAGAGACGATCGCAGAACTTTCCTCGTTAAATGTTAGTTCAACAATTTTACCAATATCGTTCTTAATAGCTAATAAATCATTTCTAGTAAAGTAGTTCATACTTTTAATTAAACTAAAATTAATAAAAGAGTTTACTGTTAGGATAGAAATTTTGGCAGAAGTACTATAAATTGTTATAATAAACTTTTTAATAGTATCCTAACATCATTTATTGTAAATTTTATGAAGAGGAATCTAAAATGATTGTAAAAGCTACTGATGAGTATTTAGCGTTATTAAACAGAGCTGCTGCTCGTGAAATTCAAGTTTCGGCACAATACATGCTGCAACACACTAAAATAGAGAAACTTAGGAGAAAAGTGATCAAAGAAAATTATTTACTGGAAGATACGACCTACGACGAGTTTGGGGAGATCTTAAAAGATTTAGCAAAAGAGGAAATGAAACATCTTGCTCAAATAATGGCAAGAATTTACTTGTTGGGTGGAGAGGCGACTACTAAACCTGACACAGTTATCATCGGAAATTCCCTGAGAGAGTTTGCTGAATTGGATGTTAAAGCAGAAGAAGAAGCTTTGGAATTGTATCGTATATTAATTGAAGCGGCTAAAGATATTGGAGACCGAGAAACATGGGTTTTGTTTACCAAGATTTATAGCGATGAAGAAAAGCATTTTTTGAAATTTCAAGATTATATAGAGATGGAAAATGAGCCTGATTTAGGAGAAACTCCTGATTCTGAATGGAGGTCTATTTTTGGCGAAGAATATGTTGCCTTACTAAACAAAGCTCTCGCAAGTGAAATATCAGCAGTCGTTCAATATACCAACCAACACGAGAAAGCTGAAGGATTAGAACGAATGAGACGTAAGAAGAATGCTTTAGAAGTTGTTACTGGAAAGAATAAAGCAAGTGTTGTCTCAGGGATTCTTAAAGAAACATTCCTTCAAGAAATGGAGCATATGGAAAAAATCTCAGATCGAATCTATGAAATTGATCGAGAATCTATAGCTACAGTTAATCCCTTACCTGAAATCGGAAATTTGGTTGAAGATTTTATTAAACTCGATAGGGAAGCGGAAAACTACGCTATTGTTTTATATAGAAAAATTATAGCGGAAGCAACTCGACTTGGTGATATAAAAACGAGAAAACTGTTTGAAGATATTATTCAAGACGAAGAAACCCATTACTGGAATTTTGACGACTTTCTACCTTAAAACTTCTTTTTTTTTATTTTTTAATCACAATACTCGTGCGTTGCACACATTTCTTTTATAACCGATTTAAAAGGTTGATATTGATGTACGTAATTTGGATTGAAGGAATTCCCATAATTTGAAAGAAATTTCTCCGCAATGGCTTTCCCTTGTTGTTTCCATAATTCAATAGGATCATCTTGATCAACTAGTAATATAACATTTATAGGATAATTTGGAATTATGATACAATTGTGTCCCTTAATTCCTTCAGTGGCTATTAAAACTACATATCCAATATTCATTTCTTCTGTTATGTTCTGTATTGCCGTCATAAAGCCACTGAATATGTCTGAATGTTCTGTCTTCATGGTGGTATTTTCTTGTCTATATTCCAATATATTTAGGCCAGTACCCACATGTTGGATTAAGATTATATCTAACATTAATAATATTTTCTCCTTAGATTAATATTTTAGAATGTTGGAGAACTAAATAATCTCTTCAAAAACTATAGGTGGGTGACATTTTTTAAATTGTTACAAATTAATATGATCCTAAAACTGAATTTATTCTAAAAAATCAAAAGTGGGATTTATGCCTAAAGTCGTTCATTTTGAAATTAATGCAGATGATCCATTAAGAGCAAAAAAGTTTTATGAAGATGTTTTTAAATGGAAAATCGATAAATGGGAAGGTCCGATGGAGTATTGGACGATAGATGCGGGAGAAGAAGAGGAAGAGGGGATAAGTGGGGGATTACAAAAACGGGAACAAGCTGAAGATCAGATTTTCAATTATATCAGCGTTTCTTCAGCAGATGAATATAGTAAAAAAATTGAAGAAAGTGGTGGCACTCTAGAATCTCCAAAAATCACTGTTCCTACTGTAGGATACTTCTACATGTTTAAAGATACCGAGGGAAATAAGTTAGGTATCATGCAAGAAGACGATTCAGCAAAATAAGTAATAAATAATAAAAAATTTTTATTTTCTTTCTTAGCAGCCCTTATTGAATAATTTTCACTGTATTCTAG
>JAGXOB010000166.1 GCA_019894735.1 Promethearchaeota archaeon
GTTTAGGTCTCTCCCCTCTGACCTGTGGAAAATGTGTTTCTGAATGTGAAAAAGAAGCCATAGATTATGAGGATTCCGAAAAATTTTTTAATTATAAAGTTGGAGGCATTATTATCGCAGTAGGGTTTGAACTTTTTGATGCCTCTAAACTCCCAGAATATGGATGGGGTAATTATTCTAATGTTATAACAACTTTTGAATTCGAAAGGTTAATTAATGCTGCAGGACCAACAAATGGAGAACTTGTACGTCCCAGTGATCTTAAGAAGCCAAAAAAAGTTGCTTTTATTAATTGTGTAGGATCGCGTGATAAAAGATTTAATCCATACTGTTCTAACTTCTGCTGTATGGAAAGTATAAAGGATAGTCTTTTAATTAAAGAACATTGGCCTGATGTTGAGGTTACAATATTTTTTATTGATATTAGGGCTTTTGGTAAAGGATTTGAAGAATTATATTCACGGGCAAGAGAAGAAGGTGTTCTATTTATACGTGGACGTCCTGGTCAAATTAAAGAAAATCCCATTACTAATAATCTTATTGTTAATGTTGAAATTATAAGCACTGGAACAATTCTCTCTGAAAATTTCGATTTAGTAGTCCTTTCTATAGGAGTTGAAGGTTCATCAGATTCTATTCCCTTTCCTATTGCTAAGGATTCAAAAGGATTTTACATTGAAGCACATCCTAAACTTCGACCCGTAGATACTCCAATTGATGGTATTTTCATTGCTGGTGGAGCAGAATCACCAAAGGATATTAGAGAAACTGTTACACAAGCTAGTGCGGCAGCAGGACGCTGTGGAAATATACTTTCAAAAGAAGAGTTCCATGTAGAACCTTTATACGCATTTGTGGATACAGATAAGTGTACTAGTTGTGGGACTTGTGTATCTCGTTGTCCTTTTGGTGCTATTAGTGTTGATCGAGAAAAAGAAACACCTGCACGGATTATTCCAGTGTTATGTAAAGGTTGTGGAACGTGTGCAGCAGATTGCCCTACAAATGCTATTACCATGACAAATTTTACAGATGCCATGATCCTCAGACAAATTGATATAGCTCTTCGTGAAAGTGCCTCAGAAAAAGTATTAATTTTTGCTTGCAATTGGTGTTCATATGCTGGAGCGGATTTGGCTGGAACAAGTCGAATCCAGTATCCGACTAATACCAGAATTGTTAGAACTATGTGTTCAGGACGAGTAAATCTTTCTTTTATTAAACACTGTTTTAATCGTGGAGCTGGAGTTGTTATGTTGACTGGATGCCATCCACAAGATTGTCATTATATTTCTGGAAATGACTTTGCCATAAAGCGAGAAAAAAGAATTAGAAGTTGGATGAAGAAAAATAAAATTTCTGATGAGAGATTTGTCATTGAATGGATCTCTGCAGCAGAAGGAAAAAAATTTGCCGATATAGTCTCGCAAGTAAGTAAAATAGCTTTAAAATAGATATTCCTTTTTTGCCTTTTCTTAAATAATTTGAACTTTTAGATAATAAGGGGATTACTTCTAGAAAAAATCTTCTGAAAATATAATACCCATTATGATTGAGGTGGTAAAATTGTGTGCCTCAAAGAATTTAAGCTATAATTTCGATTTATTCTTATATTTATTAATTTTAGGCAATAATGGCAGAAATTCTTGTGGATCTCCGAAAATAGTTATTTTATTTTCCTTAATTTTAGTCAGAAAGTCTTTAATTGTTTTCGGACGAGTAAGATGCTGTGTAACTAAAATTAAAGGTTTATTATGTTTGTGTCCCAGGGTTAGGATCTCAAATACAACATTGAAAAAAGCCTGAGTATCTTTTATCCTAGGTGGCAAAGTAAGATAAAAACCAGGTAAATCCATAACTAGGCCATCAATTTTTTTATCTGATAATACAATATCAATAACTTCCTTAACGATATCTATAGCAAAAAATTGGGCTGCGAAATCAAGTGGGTTATTGGGGCTTGTTCCAGCCATAAAAAACTTCTTTGAAATTTCACTTTGTATATTGGGGGAAAATGGAGGAACTTCTAATCCTGATTTTTCAATTAAATCGGCTAGAACTACCCCATAACCTCCAGATATACTTATTACTGCTAAATTTCGTAGTTTAAAACCTCCGTAACAATCAATTAAACGAGCTGTATGAAGTAACTGCTCTAAAGAATCAACTTCGATGATGTTATATTGACGAAAGAAATTTTTCCAGATTTTATTATTCCCCGATATTGAAGCTGTGTGAGTTTTAGCAGCAATAGCTCCTATTTCGCTTTGTCCCCCTTTTAGAACTATTATAGGCTTGGTGTTATTCTTAAGAATTGCTTTAAGAGTATCTATCCGACCTTCTTTAATTCCTTCTAGATAACATAGGATAATTTCTGTTTCTGGATCGTTTATTAAAAAAGAGAGAAGGTCTATAAAATCTAAATCAGCGCCATTTCCAAACGAAAAGACTTTAGAGAAATTAATACCCAATTCTATAGAGGAATAGATAGCAATGTTGCATATTCCTCCAGATTGAGCAATAAATCCAATGTTTCCAGCAACTGATGGGAATCCTGTACGCCAAGCGATCCCTAACTTAGGATAGAATAACCCTAATCCATTCGGTCCTAAAATTTTTACTTTATTTTTAGCCCTTCTTAATAATTCTTTTTCCAACTCAACACCTTCCTCTGTTCCGGCATCTGAAAACTCTGAAGTAAAAACTGTAACCAATTTTACTCCTTTTTCTACGCATTCATCCATTACTTCCAACACTCTTTTTGCTGGAATTGCGATAAACGCGAAATCTATTGCTTCAGGAATATCAAGTATTGAAGTGTAAATGTTTTCTTTAGAAAAATCAGGTATCTCCTCTGCGCTAGGATGTACAGCATATAAATTGCCTTTAAAAGCATATTGGTGGTTTCTTAAAAAGAAATAATCTCTCTTTTTTGAGGCTCCAATAACAGCAATAGATTTAATATTATTAATAAAAGATACATTTTTTACATCGATGTCCTTATTATCTACGGTCCCCATTATTATTTTAAAATTAAAGATGCGATTAATAGTTTATAAAAAAATGATATGAAAATAGAAAAAAGGACTCAAATCTAACTTCTGAAAATTTTTTCTTAGAGTTTCAGAATAAATTCTTCAAACTTCTCTTGGTTATATTCTATCCCTAAAAAAGGCTTTATAAAGTAAAGGAATTTCGGACGGATTTACGAATACTGGCAAAGTCCTTATTTTTTCTTTTTGATTTAAATGGATCGCCGCGCCCCTTTCTAATTTGACCGATTTTGAATCGTAAGAAGTTTGAGAGTTATGGATAAATTTGGCAATCTGTCGTATATTTAAGCGATTTTACCATTGAAAATGCTGAGATACTAATCTACTTTTTCAGCCATATAAGGTTTTAACTTTTTAATCGCTATCGCGTAAAGAGGTATTACAGATAATTCGATAAATATTGAAATTGCGAAAGGTGCAAACGCACCTATGGTATCGTAAGCAAATCCTCCCACTATTGGTCCTAAAACTGCACCAAACAAGCTTAACCACTCTGCAGCTCCAAAAACCTTTCCGCGATGTATTTTTGAAATACGACTAAGAATATTCTGCAAAATTAGTCTACCGCCCCACGCAAAAGTAGAATCGAGGAGTAAAAAAAACGCGAACATATAACCCGATGTCGTATTAATTAGTAATAAAGTTACAAACGATCCTAAACTACTCACTATTGCTACTCCTAGTACTGGATTAATTTTATCTGCAATCTTACCTATTTTAGGCGCTAATAACAATGAAATTATTTGACTTGGGAAATATATCAACATTACTATTGTGGGATCTAGGATGTTCAATTCTTCGATTAAATAGACTTGAAAGAAAGGGGACGCTAAAGATTGATTAATGTTACTGGTCATAAAAGCAATGACTAAAACACTGAAACCGATAAAGAATCCTACAGCTAAATTATTTCTCGGCTTTAAAGGTCCTTCAAATATAACTGGTTCCTTAGAGACAATACTAGGTTCGACAGAAGATGGAAATAAATTAAATATATGCTTGTCAAATGTTAGGTTCTCATCTACTTTGAAATGAAACATTAATCCTCCAAAAATGTTTGATACAGCGAATAAAAGGAGTGGGGAATAGACCAAAAACAGATTTTCAGGAACAAAAATATTAGAGAGACCAAAGATTAAAAAACTGACAATTGATCCAACAACATTTCCTTTTCCAATCATTCCTCCCCGTTTTCCAAAAGCAAAGGAACGATTTGCCTTATTTGATTTCTCGGAAATTAAGGTATCTAACGGCGTCCAAAAAAAGCCAGCAAAAAATCCTAAAACAAACATTCCAACAGTGAAAATCAATAAAGACGATAAAAGAATTCCTATATACATCAAAACATAACAAACTGCACGCCCAAAAGCTCCAATAAGAATTAAAATTTTCCTTGAAATGCGATCAGTCAAATAACCTACAATAGGTGCACTGAGTAGACCTCCGACCGTTTGTATCGAAAATATGATTCCTAATTCCGTTTTTGAAGCTCCTAATAATTGAACTGTGACATAGGGGATTAAAAATGAAAAGAAGAAGAAACCAACGCAATTCCAAAAGATTATTCTTATCATCGGAATAAAATCTGGAGTCATTTTCATGTTAGGTATATCCTCTTGTCCATTGACCTTAGATTCATCTGATTTTAACTCATTGGGGATGCTACTCGGATCAGGACGATTTTGAATGTCAGAATTTTTTGCCAGTTACAAAAACACCATTGTATCTATTATGATTGAAAAAGACCCATATCCTAAATACATTATCATTTCAGCACAAATAAGCATCTTTTCAAGTAAAGGGAATAAACTTTTTTTGGT
>JAGXOB010000167.1:0-3939 GCA_019894735.1 Promethearchaeota archaeon
GGTTTAGTTAGTTTAAAACTATTTAGACCATTTCCCGTTTCACAATTGCGAGAATTATTTGATGAAGCGAAACTCGTGGTAGTTTTTGATAGAGATATAGGTTATGGTTATGAAGGTGTCTTATCGTACGAATTAAAAGCAGCCTTATACGGTTTAAAACAAGCTCCGTTTATTAAAGGTTTTATTGTCGGATTAGGTGGTAGGGATGTAACTGATCAGCATATTACAAAAGGAGTGACCAAAGCAATTAAAGAATCAAAAAAAGGTTTTATATCTCATGAAACTGATTTTATAGGTTTAAAATTAGATGATTTAGGTGATTATGACGAGAAAGATTATTTTAAAGGAGGATGAAAAAAATGGTTAAACTAATGGAAATTCCGGAAGAAGAATATATATTTCCTGGTACTAGAGCCTGCGCGGGATGCTCAATGGCGTTGATATATAGAATAGCTCTAAAAGCATTAGGGCCAAAGACGATAATTACTGTTCCTGCGTCGTGTTTAACTGTTTTACATGGAATGCAAGGATTTTGTACTACCAAAGTTTCGGTACTTCATACTCCATTTGCCACTACAGGTGCTTCAGCGTCGGGAATTGTTGCTTCACTTGAAGACAAGGGATTAGCTGATGAAATTAATGTGCTTGCGTTTGCAGGAGATGGAGGTACCGTTGATATTGGAATTCAAAGTTTAAGTGGAGCAGTTGAACGAGGTACGAATTTTATATACGCTTGTTATGATAATGAAGCTTACATGAACACTGGAGTCCAAAGGAGCGGAAGCACACCACATGGTGCTTATAGTACTACTACTCCTAATGGTAAAACGGGATATAAGAAAAATATGGCTAAAATTCTAGAGGCTCACGGTATTCCCTATGTTGCGACAGCCATTTCTTCCTATCCCCTTGACTTATTCGAGAAATTTAAAAACGCTATGAAAATTAAAGGACCAAAATATATTCACATTCTTGCTCCATGCCCTCCAGGTTGGGGATATAATCCTAAAGATTCAATCGAGATTGGAAGATTAGCAGTTCAGACAGGTTTCTGGCCATTATACGAAGTGATAGAAGGTAAATTCATTTTATCAAAGGATAGTCAAAGATTTTTAGATCCTACAAAACGCAAACCTATCGGCGAATATTTAAACATCCAGAAAAGGTTTAAAAGTATTTCTAATGAAGATATTGAGATACATCAAAACTATATCGAAGAACAATGGAAACAGATTAAAAAAAGAATTGAGAACGATTAAATTAAATTCTACGAATACTCTTTGATATTTTGATTAATTTCTTTTTATGTTTTCTCTAACAAAGTAGTGTAGATATAGAAAAAAATATAAATTAATTAGAGTTAAAAATACTTGAATATCTATGCTAAAAACATACATTTTCGACGATACTAACAAAAAATGGATTGAAGAAGATAAAAGTTTACTGTATCACGATCTCTGTGCTATTTTGGATGAAGAGCGCAATATTATATATTTATGGAACGGACCAAAAAGCTCGCAAGAAAAACTTAAAAATGGATATGGACTATTAGAAATCTTAATGTCCTACTACCCAACCATAAATTTTGAACTGTCAATATTAAAGAAAAAAGTACCAAGTCACATTCAAGATAGGATAGATATAATGTTATTTAAAATACAACAAGAAGATAAAAAAGAATATTATAAATTTTCCCGATTTACGACGCTAAGGTTATATTTAATTTTTTTGTCAGTTTCGATAATTTTACCTTTCTTTTCTTTACTAAACCTTGTTTCTTCATTATCGTGGACAAAAATTGACGCAAATTTTGAAATTGGAGCAGAAGCATATAATAATTGGCTATTAATACCCTTTATATTAATTATCATATCTTTAATTTTCTTTAGTATCATGATAATTATAGGAATTATTGAAGTTGAGTACGAAGTCATAATTTTCTCCTTATTAGGTGTATTAGTGTGCAGCGGTTTAGCTATTTACTTACAACAGGGTATATTTTTGTTTTTGTTTCAAGAGGGATCTTCTTCTTCAATTTATGTTATCAGACAAAACGATGTGATTGAGTTTCTGATCGTAGTTGTATTAGGAATTATCGTTTTTGAAATACCTAATCTGATAAAACTTATCGCATTCATAAAAATTTACAGAAAATTTGTTTTTTAAAATAATATCCTTTATTAAATCATAATATTAAGAAAAAGATATCAAAATGGCTGAAGCAGCAAAAATACTTCCCAAGATGGAAAAAGAAGACTTAAGAATCTTAATGGCAATTGAAATTGGAATGAAAAGATCTGAATATGTTACCGTAAGTAACATAAAATTTTATTCCAGATATCAGATGGAAGAAGCCCTCTTTCGTCTTAAGAGAGTTCATAAATGGAATTTAACAATAAGAGATTCTTCTAAAACTCAGGTAGCTTATACTCTCAATTCAATTGGTTATGATGTACTAGCTCTTCACACTTTAGTAGAGAAGAAAGTAATAAGTCAATTAGGACCAATAATTGGCAAAGGAAAAGAATCAGATGTTTATGGTTGCATGGATGACGAAAACAACATATTCGCCTTAAAAATATATAGAATAGGTAGGACTAGTTTTAAGAATATTAAAAATTTAAGGAGTTTTCAAGGTGAAAGAAAGCATATCTCCTGGTTGTACGTTAATAGACTTGCTGCGAAGAAGGAATTTGAAGCTTTAGGTGAAATCTATAAGCTCAAATTGAATACCCCCAAACCAATAGGTTTTAATAGGCACATAATAGTTATGTCATACTTAAGAGGCAGAGAATTAGCATATTCCCAAACTATTAAAAATCCAAGTAAAGTTTTCAATAGAATTATTAAACAGATTAAAATTGTTTATCAAAAAGCTAATATGATACATGGTGATCTAGGAGAATTTAATATTGTCTTAGATCATAAAGATAATATCTTGATTATTGATTGGCTACAATGGATTCCTTCAGATCACCCAAATGCTAATTCAATATTAGAAAGAGACATAGAAAATGTATGTTTTTTTTTTAAAAAAAAATATCATGTCGAAAGCAATCCACATGAAATTATTCAGTCATTCTACAAATAAAACGCTTAAAATCAATCCTTTAAGAGGGTTCCACGGATAATTACATCTTCTATTTCATCTACAATTTCAGTTTTCAGATTGATCATATGAGAATTCAAATAGGTAATAACCTCCTCTAACTTTAATTGTTTTCGCAAGATTGATAACATAAAAGCTGTGTTTTTCTTTCCTATTCTAATTAATTCTTGTAAACCTTTCCTTAAATCTTGTAAGTTTTGGAGAGCAGTGATTGAAATTAATAGATTAAACTTATCCCCTCTAAAAGGTAAGTTTTCAATATCTCCCAAAATTAAACTACAGTTTTCTTTATAATTTGTTCTTTTAGTTTTATTATAAAATTGAATCAGCATTTTCCTAGAGATGTCTAATCCGATATACCTTAATTCTCTATTTATATCATTACAAAACAAGTTAGAAATATATTCAAATAAAAGTCCTGTGCCGCATCCAGCATCTAAAAGGGTTTTATACTTAAAATCTGTTTCTTTAAGTTGGAGCCTAAACTTCTCATTTTGGATTTTCCTATACCTTTCGTCGTAGAAACTTGAGGTTGAATTGTATTTCTCGATAATTGTTTTTTTCTTGTCTAATTCTTCATTAAAAGGTTTCAATATTCTTAGAAAGGTTTTAATTGAAAAAAGTTTTTCTTTAAATTATCTTTTCAATAATTATAATATAAATGTTTTTTTGAGAAAGGTAATAATAATATGTCTAATCAAAATAATAGAAATAAAAACCCATTGCACATTTTACAGGCCGCACAAAACAGCGAGATTTTGTTAAGATTAAAAGATGGGACGGAATATAGGGGTTTGTTAAAAGAAATCGACGCTTACATGAATATGATC
>JAGXOB010000167.1:3949-4855 GCA_019894735.1 Promethearchaeota archaeon
ATATGATTTTAGAAAACGCTACTGAAATTATGGATGGTAGCCCTGTAGCTAAGTATAACGAAATCTTTATTCGTGGTAATAATCTACTCTTTATAAAACCGGATGCTTCTCAGATCACTTAAATCGAGAGCCTCTATTGATTGCTATTAACTCAACTGGTTTTAACCTCAGTTCAATTATTGGTTATGGTACTTTTATAACTCATAATTTGTGGAAAGATAAAGCCAATGTTGAGGTTTGCCTTGTAAAAAATTTTACACGAATTTATCCTAAAGGTAGCTGGTTCCCTTATGCTTTAAGATCGAATGGTTCACTTAAAGCTCTAAAATTTGATGTTAACAACCGAGAATTAAAAACTTTAGATCTAATCGAAGGAGTTTATGAAGGATTATTTGAGCGAGTAATCACACCAATTTATCTAAAAAATGATAGTAAATCATTTGCTTTCATTTATATTCCCACTGAAAAAACAATAGAATCGCAAAACTTATCTCTAGAATTAGATAAAGTAGATCGGTGGGAGGAAGAGATTTTAAAATGCAATGAAATTATCCATAAATTTCCTGAATTGATAATATAATTATTCTACAATTTTTGGTGTAACTACATTATTTTTAATAATAGCATAGGATGCTGGATTTTTTCCTCTATAATTACCAGAAGAGAAGATAGATAACAAGCGCTTGTTGAAAAACCATTTAAAACCTTCAGAGAATAATTCGTGACTCCTAATTAAGTATTTTAACTTGTTTATTTTCATAAAAACATTAAAAACATCCTCTCCAAAGTTTTTGATATCAGGACCCCTAAAACTATCCGAAAATCCTTTTAAATTTGATTTCGGGTCATTCCACATAAGTTGCATTAGACTTTTTGATTCACTTTCAAAGACTAAAGCTAAGTCAC
>JAGXOB010000168.1 GCA_019894735.1 Promethearchaeota archaeon
ATTTTGGAGTTGTAAGCGGTAAAGAAAATTTCCGAACTCTCCTTTTAGAACACGAATCTTTCATGAAGGTGTTTAGAGAAGCGATTATCAAGTTCTTTAGTGAAAAACCAGAAACTAGGTATGTGTTCGAGCAGATCATGCCAATGTTAATCCCTAGAACTGATTTATCATTTGGGGACGATTCAATATTTAATGGAATTGCATTAGGTATTGTATATGGTATGATGATGGATCTCGGTTATAGAAAGGATTGAATTTATGTTCATCTCATTATTTTATTAGCGAAAGTCTCTAATGGATCCTTTATAGATTCTGATTGCTTTGATTTTGATACCCCCCATAACATCACCTTTCCAAATCCTAATTCTTCAAGATTATCCATCTCTTCCTTTACATCCTCTGGAAAACCTATGTAATGATTTCCGTAAGGTTGATATTCCACTTTTAAATTGTCTATTTCTTGTTGATTGTCTGTTAGAGTTATAATACTACAACAAGAAACTTCAAATTCAGATATGTCCCTATTGTATTTTTTTAAATTCGTTTTTATATTATTGATAGAGTCAGGGAGATCATCAGCTTTTATGCTTATTAAATTAATGCCATCAGCTTCTCGACACGCTATATCTATCATTCTTTTTCCTGATGTTCCCAGAACTATTTGTGGATAAGGTTTTTGGATAGGCTTAGGAATATTTCGATTTTTTTCTAACTTCCAGAACTTACCCTCAAAATCCGAGACTCTCTCTGTAAAAAGTTTCTTATAGATTATTAAAGATTCTTCGAGTTCATCAACCCTTTGTTTGGGAGTAGGAAAGGGATATCCGTATCCTTTATACTCATCTTCATACCATCCTGCCCCAAGCCAAAATAAAGCTCTTCCATTTGAAATATTATCTAATGTACAGACCATCTTAGCTAAATAAGCAGGGTTTCTGAAAGAGTTACATAAGACTAGGTGCCCTAGTTTTATTTTTGATGTTTCAGCTGCCAAAGCAGACATAAGCATCATAGCTTCTAAATAGGGGTCTTTTTTTAATGGACCATGGAAAAGATGATCATTTACATGAGCAGAATCAAAGCCCAATCGTTCTATTTTTACAGTTAAATCTCGTATTTCGGGATAGCTGGAAACTTATCTAACATAGTATCCGAACTTCATAATTATAATAGAATAATTTTCTATATTAATCCTCTCTGGTGAATCAAAACTTCTAAATATTTAATCAATTTTATTTTTAATAATGAACCTTGGTTCTGATTCTTATGATGTTTGTATTGTTGGTGCAAGTATTGCAGGCAATTATTTGACCCATTTATTATCTAAATCAAATTTGAGGATTATAGTTCTCGAAGACCACAAAGAAATCGGTATACCATTTCAATGTGCCGGGATAATCTCTCAGAAATTAAGTCAATTAATTGAATTGCCCACTAATATTATTTTAAATCGAGTTTCATCAGCAAAAATCGTGAGCCCATCAGGTAAGTATATCAGCCTTTCAGGAGACGAGCGACCTTACGTCATTGATAGAATTATGCTTGATCGTTTGTATTACAACAAAAATAAGATTAATAAGAGAATCACTTATTTCCTTGGCGAAAGATATAAGTCGTTTGAATATCGCATCGATAAAGGCAAAAAATATGTTTTGGTTGAAACTTCCAAACGAATTATTAAAACAAAGGTGCTAATTGGGTGTGACGGACCGCTTTCTTCGGTAGGAAAGCAATTGAATGTGAAAAATAATATCCTTTATGCTTCTCAAATTAGAATTAAAGCAAATTTTAATGAAGACGAAGCTGCGATGTATTTTGATCCCCAATGGAAGCAGTTATTTGGATGGATAGTTCCCGAGGGTAAACATATCTTTCGTATTGGTATCGCTGCCGCTAAAAATGTGAATAACTGTTTCAAAAGTTACTTAGAAAAATTAGATATCGATATCGATAACAAAATAGACCAGCAGGGAGGGATTATTCCTTACGGAATTATGAGTAAAATCGCGTTTGATAATATTTTATTATTAGGAGACTCAGCTGGTCAAGTAAAGGCAACAACAGGGGGAGGAATTGTCATGTTGTTGACCGCTGCGAAGTACGCTTCTAATTGTATTAATCTCTGCTTTAAAAATAGAAATTTCTCACAGCGCTTCATTAAAAAGAATTATGAAAAGCCTTGTTCTCGAACAATTGGCAAAGAATTAAAGCTCCATTACCTTATTCGGCTTATATTGGAGAAGTTTAATGCTAAAGATTTTGAAATTTTCTTTAAAATAATAAAAGAGAATAGAATTGAGCATTTAATAACATTATACGGTGATATGGATTTTCCAAAAGTATTAATAATTAAACTACTACGAAAACGAACTGTTTTAAGTTTCGTATTAAAATTTCTTGTAAGAAATCCAGTAATAATCTTTAAAATGTTAAAATTACTTTTCTAAACCTAATATATAAACATCTTTTAATTTGTTAAAAAGAGTGAAATCAAATGGATTGTAGAGAAAGAGTTCTAGCAGCACTGAATTTAGAGGAGCCAGATAGAGTTCCGTGCCATGCTATTCTTATTGATGCAAATAATGTTGATATAATACTAGGGAAACCAAAAATTACCGATTTTGACACTATTGAGCAGTTGCAACGAGATAATCCTGATGGGTGGGCAGAAGAATTAAGTAACCTTATAGAAGGTATAGAAACGAGCGTTTTTTCCCGTTGCGTGGAAGCTGCTGCTGCAATTGGGCTTGATTGCATGCAGATAGGGTTTTTACCTTTTTATATTTATGAAGATCCAAAGGATCCTCGACTTCTCATGAAAGATATTTTCGGGCGGGTGTGGGAAGCTCGAAATAACGAAGGAAATATCAATCCCTATTACTTATATGGGACAATGAATTCTCCTGAGAAATGGAAAGAGACTAAAGAGAACATTGAAGGACCTATGACTGAGAAATATACCAAAATGGCTAAAAAATTCTTCAGGCGAATAAATAAGAAACACAAAGATAAAATTTTCGTCGCTGTGACCAACGATTTAGCCGGCGTATTTGAAAGCGCTTCGCAAGGTATGGGCATGACTTACTTTTCTCGAATGCTTCATAAAAATCCACGTTTTATTAAAGAAGTTCACGAAGTAATAGCTGAATTCACAGCTGCTTGTTATAACGCCTATATGGATGCTGGTGCCGAATTATTTGTAGAATCTGGTGATTTAGCTTATAAAACTGGTCCAATGATGAGTCCGAACAAGTTTACTGAAGTGTTATTACCCGCATATAAAATAATTACTGATGCTGTGCACGAACGAGGGAAAAAAATCGTGTTACATACTGACGGTCAAGTTACACCGTTGTTAGATTTCGTTGTTAATTGTGGTTTTGACGGTTTACATAGCCTGGAACCCACAGCGGGTGTTGATTTAGCTCTCGTGAAGAAGAAAGTCGGAGATAAATTGTGCCTTATGGGGAATATTGATATTGCTCACGACCTTACTTATGGAACTCGAGATGAAGTATTTGAAGGTGTTAAATATGCAATTAAAACTGCTGGTCCTGGTGGAGGCTACATAGTAAGTGCTGCTAATATGCATCCTACGGTCAAGGTGGATAATTTACGATGGATGGTAGAAGCAACAAAAGAGTTTGGAAATTATCCGATAAATCTAAAATAGATATATATTCAAAATTAAACCTCTAATTCCATTTTTTCTTTTTATAGAGGAGGAGGCAACATTGAGAAAAATGCTATCTTAGTAAAAAGTATGTACCATATAACCATGTAAGCTATAACAAGAATAGTAGAAGCAAAACCAAAACGATAAACTCCTTTTGGGATACCTGAATCCTCGTTTTTTCTCTGAACGATTGCACGAATCGAGGATACGATATATATTAAAGTAATGATTAAAGCGACAATCCATAAAAATAATACAAATAACAAAAGAGTATAAATTGGTTCACCATCAAATATCAGCGTATTTAACCACGCCCAATAGTTAAATATTAGGTGCGTCGGGATAGAGCTATAAATCGCTGCAGTTAATAAAAAAACAAAAGACCATACGAATCCTCTAAAAGACGACATCTATCTCGATAATGAATTATTTGCTTAATACAAATATATATACAATAATTTATAAGATTTTTAGCTTTTTCTTCAATTTAATCTAAAAGCTAGGTATTGTTAGAGAAACATACTTTCTGTCTAAACTAAATGGTAAAATAGCAGAAAAACTATTCAATATTAAAAAAAAAGAAAAGATTTGAAAAATTCTTTCAGTGAAATAATAAATTCGCTATAAACGATAGTCCGCTTTGTGGTGTAGACATAGTAACAATCAGAAAAGTCAACAAAAGAGCGTTTACGATAGCTCCAGTAATGACATTACCCGTTTTTCTATAACATATTATAGATACTCCTGATGTTAGAGTGAACATAAGGATTGAAATAGGAATGAAGGTTCCAAAGTAGAATAAGCTTCTCATAAGAACGCTAACGAGTAATAAATACACTATGTAATATAAAAGTGGAAAGAACGCCCCTAAAAATAGGACTTTTAAAACGCTTTTAATAGAATCGTCGAACTTGTTTTGAAGTATCACTTGAGTGAGCAGGTTAAGAATTAGAATGACGAAAAAGCATATTAAGAAGTAAATTGGAATCGTCCACAGTTTAGTTATCGAAGGTACCAAGCCTAAATAGTTTAATCCTACGGAAAGGTAAACGATAATATACAATATAGCTCCTAAAACTGCACCTGCAATCACTTGTCTGAAAAACCTATTCCTTCCTTTAAACGGCGTTGAGAG
>JAGXOB010000016.1:0-28971 GCA_019894735.1 Promethearchaeota archaeon
CTGTAATTCAAGTCAATGGAGTGGCACAGTAGCTTTAGATAAAAATGGAAAACATTTAATGAATGCTATCATATGGATGGACACTCGAGGTGCACCATATATGAAACAACTCCATAAAAGTCTAATCCAAATAAGTGGATATTCTTTACGAAAAATATTGAAATTCGTCAAAATAACTGGTGGGGGTCCAACTCTATCTGGAAAGGATCCTCTTGGTCATATCTTATGGATGAAGGATAAAAAACCGGAAATTTATGACGCAACCTTCATGTTTTTGGAACCTCATGATTATATTAATATGAAATTTACGGGTAAATTTGCAGCATCCTACGCATCAATTCAAATGCATTATTTGACAGATATTCGCGATATCAACAATATTAAGTATTATAACAAATTAATGAAATGGGCTAAAGTAGATCCTAATAAATTCCCGACTGATTTAAGATGGTCAACAGATGTATTAGGACCCTTGAAAGACGAAATAACAAGCGAGCTTGGTTTAAACAAGGGAATTAAATTAATTATGGGTGCTCCCGACCTTCACGCAGCGACAATCGGATCTGGAGCTGTGAGAGATTACGAAGGTCACATCTATATAGGGACCTCAGATTGGCTTTTATGTCACATACCATTTAAAAAAACTGATATTTTTCATAATATTGGGAGCTTTCCAGCAGCAATTAAAGGAAAATATTTTGCCGTAAACGAACAAGAAATAGCGGGGGGAGCTCTCTCGTTTTTAAGAGATAAAATTCTTTATCACAAAGACGAATTACTTAGAGAAGAACAAGTTCCTGATGTGTATAAAATCTTCGATAAGATTGTAGAAAATGTGCCTGCGGGGTCTAATAATCTAATTTTCACCCCATGGCTGATTGGAGAAAGAGCTCCTGTTGACGACCATACCGTTCGCGGGGGATTTTACAATTTGTCCTTAGAGATGTCTCGTGAACATCTAATTAGAGCTATATTTGAGGGGATCGCATATAACGTAAGGTGGCTTCTTATGTACGTAGAAAAGTTTATCCAAAAAGGGAAGATAAAAGCCAACCCCGGAATGACCAAAAAAGATATTGTAATGCCCGAACTTAATATAATCGGTGGAGGAGGTTCTAGTAATATCTGGTGTCAAATATTTGCTGATGTACTCAATAGAACTATCAAGCAAGTTGAGGATCCTATTCAAGCGAACGCTCGTGGAGCTGCGTTTATCGCTTCAGTGGGATTAGGGTACCTAAATTGGGATCAAATTCCTGATTTAATCCAATTCTCAAATGTTTTCAAACCAAATCCAGAAAACAGAGAAGTTTACGACAAACTCTTTAGCGAATTCACGAATATTTATAAAATTATGAAAAAAACGCATAAACGCCTAAACGAATAAAATTAAAATTAAAAAAAATAATAAATAAAATATAAAAAATTAACCCTTTATTTCCTTTCCTTTTTCCATTTTTTCTATGTCTTTTTCTTGAAGTTCCCTACGCTGAACTTTTCCGGTCATACTTACGGGAAGACTCCGAACAACCTCAATTAACCTGGGACTTTTCCATTTTGCCATGTTTTCTACACACCAGTCCTTAATGTCTTGAATCTCTACATTTTTACCAACTTTGTATCCTTTTTTAAGCACAACCCAAGCTTTCACTTTTTCACCAGAAGATTCGTCTGGTAATCCCGCAACTGCAACTTCGTCAATCATGGGATGATGTCCCATTAAATCTTCTACTTCTTTTGGAAATACCGAATGTCCTGCGACTTTAATTAAAGATTTCTTTCTATCTCTTATTTCACAGAAGCCATGTTCATCCATAAATCCAATATCCCCAGTTAGCAACCATCTCTTTCCGCCCCACATTTTAAGGTTATCTTCTTGCTCTTTTTGAACCCCTAAGTAGCCAAGCATAATATGTGGACCTGCAACACAGATTTCACCAGTATGTTCTACACCAAAATTATTTTTCTCGGGCGTACCGTCGCAAATAGGCCCAGCTTCGAAATCAGTGGAATCAAATATAGCCCAATCTACTCCAGATACAGGTAAACCTAATTTTCCCGTTTTATTAGGCCCCC
Organism: Promethearchaeota archaeon; assembly: GCA_019894735.1. The sequence goes on from JAGXOB010000016.1 coordinate 2,077, forward strand.
AAAATGGTGCTATACTAGTTACAGGAGAGGTTTCAGTTAGACCATAACCAACTCTAATGGGACAGAAGATTTCCTCGAATGGTACGCGAATATGATCGTGAAGTGGCCCGGCTCCTTGTGTTGCATATCTTAACTTCTCTGCAAAGTTGTATTTCTTCTTATACTCTTCGACTCCTAATTCGTTAACATAATCGGTTAACCTTTTGAATAGCATTTCTACTCCAGTATACATTATTCCTTGGGGAGCATCAAGTTTATTAATTGTTTCTGATAAAACATCGTCTGTAGGCGGTTTTGGAAAAAGCAACATTTGCAGTCCTAGAGTTAATGCCCCGTTCATGACACAAGTCAACCCAAAACTATGGAAAAACGGAATACTTCCAATCGTGATCATTCCAGGTTCAAGTCGGGTCCAAGGTTTAATCATGTGTAAATTTGAGATAAGGTTTGCGTGACTGAGCATCGCTACTTTGGGGAGGCCAGTTGTACCTCCGGTCATAAGAAAGACTGCTGGATCTTTCCAGGCATCTATTTCGACGGAAATTTCTTTTGGTTCCGTTTTTTCTATTATATCTTTCATCCAATGTATTTTATAATCCTCTGTTTCGCTCGGTATTTTCTCTTTAGCAGAAGGAATTCCAAGACTTTGGACTGTTTCCTCATCGGCAGTGAAAAAGTCAACAAAATTGGAGGGGATGAGAAATTTTACATCTGTTTTTGGTAGAATAGTTGCTGGACCAGCAATATAAAGCATGTCCATTAGCACTAAGACCTTCGCTTTTGTCATTGTTAACGAGTGCATTAGTTCCATTGGTTTATATGTAGGATTAATACCTTGCGCGATTGCTCCAATATACATACAACCCATATACGCGACAACAAAGTTTATAGAGTTGGGAAGATCAATTGCCACCACATCTCCTTTTCTAATTCCTAAAGTATCGTAGAGAAATGTGCCAAATTTTTTCCCGTATTCGAAAAGCGTTCTTAATTTAACTCTTTCAATGTAAGGACCGTAAACAAAGACACAAATATCGTTATCCCAGGTTCCGTAGTCGTCAGCGGATTTAATAAATCCCTCCCACATAGGGAGCATTTCAACTCCATCAACATCTTTGAGTTGATGAGGAACACCTTCAGGCCAATAACCTCCATTGAACCACACTTTGTTCTCATCGACCAAAAACTCAGGATCGTTTAAACTCGTCATTTTTTATCCTCTAATTTTATAGAACAATTTTTTTCAAACTAATAATTAAATAATTTTCTATTAGTATAATATGTTTGATTTACTATAATTTAATAATTTAACTTGATTATGAATAGTGTAAAATCTTAGACTTACTTTTTTTGATAACTTATGGGATTTAAAGAAAAACTTAAGGACGCGCTTATAGGAATTTTAACAGACGAAGAATTGGCCGTTCTGCCGAGAGGATTTCAAACTATTGGTGAAGTCGCAATAATTAAACTAAATCCTATATTGTTGGAAAAAAAAAATCTCATTGCAGAAAAATATCTAGAATTATTACCGAGAGTCAAATCAGTTTTCTTAAACTCGGGAAAGGTAACGGGACAATTTAGAACCCCAGAAAAGATAGTACATTTAGCTGGTGCCGAAAATTCTATTATTGAACATAAAGAACATGGAGTGATTTATAAATTTGATTTTACTAAGATAATGTTTAGTATGGGAAATCTAAACGAACGGAAATTTCTAACAACATTAGTAAAAGAAGGGGAAGTAATCGTTGATATGTTCGCGGGTATAGGTTATTTCTCTTTACCTATAGCAAAACACTCAAAACCTAAAAAAATATATAGTATAGAGTTGAATCCCGAATCTTTTAGATATTTGACTGAAAATATCAAGCTCAATCATTTTGAGGATATTATTACTCCTATTAATGGGGATAGTAAGATTGAAGTAATAAATCTAAGCCGTACGGGACTTAATGCTGATCGCGTTATTATGGGAGTATTTCCCGCCCCAAAAGATTTCATTAAAGAAGCGTTAACACTAGCAAAAGTTGAAGGTACGGTTTATCATTATGAGGGAATTGTAGAAAAAGAAAAGTATTTAGATTTGTTTAAAGAATTTGAAGAAATTGCCGAACAGAGTGATTTTAAATGCGTTTTACTAGCAAAGCGATTTGTAAAAAGTTACGGTCCTGGTTTATACCATGCTGTTTTTGATATAAAAGTATATAAAAAATGATTTTAAAAATTATACCTTTGTAAAAAAATAAATTTAAATTACTTTACTTTGTAATATCTTTAATTAAAATACTCAATTAGAGAACTAACTGAATTTAAAGGTAGAGAATATGTATTTTCAAGTTTTAAGTGAATTAGCAAATATTTCAGGTTTAACTGCCCTAATTTCTGTATCAATAACTTTCATTTTAGGTTTAATTGTTTTAATAAAGTATTTTAAAACTAGGCAGTTTTTAATACTTAATTTCTTTTTATGTATCATTTTTACAGCATCTCCTTGGTATCCAAGTGGATTTGGATATTTGATTTGGATTATCACTGGAGAATTTCTAACTTACGAGGTTTATGTTCTTATTGGTACTGTAGGTGTACCCATTGCTATTATAGCTTGGTTAAATGTATATTTGTCTACATTAAAACCAAAAATAAAAAAACCAGTTCTTATCATATATGGATTATTGTCTATTATTTTTGAATTGTATTTATTCTTTTTCCTTTTCTTGGCTCCCGGAGCTCCTGTTAATTCCATGTTAGGACTAATAAATGATCCAGCTAATCCTATGGATATAGATTACAAAGGTTTTGTATTGATATTTTTAGGATTGAGTATTTTGACTGCTTGCATTACAGGATTTCATTTTGCTGTAAAATCCATGAAAAAAGACGAACTCCCGGAGATTAGGTGGAAAGGAAGGTTTCTTTTGGTCGCTTTTCTATTGTTTGGAATCTCTGCCATATTTGATTCTATAATTGAGATGGGTCCCATCTTATTAGTAATAATGAGAATCCTCTTAGCTTTAGGTAACTTTTTCTTTTACCTCGGATTTATCCTTCCAAGTTGGAGCAAAAAACTCCTATCAATTAAAGTAGAATCATCTTTTACCCAATAAAGCAATTACCGGGATTCTTCTGGTTGCGCTTTGCTTAACGAGGAAGCTCTATTTTTCATAGCCTCGTTTATTTCTATATAATCTTTTTTAGCAGTAAAGAAAAGCGGAATCCATAAGCACGTAGAGAATATCCCAAATATTAGAAGTGACCAAAAGATTGTCGCAGAAAAACTTTCTGTGAATGTATAGACGAAAGCCCCTATAACTGCACCTAAAGCTCGCCCGATAGAATCTATAAAAGACCCAACTGCAACCATAGTTCCTCGATTCTCCGGAAAATTAACATCAATAAGAGAACTATACCAATTGGGACCAATTCCCATAGTAAAAGCAAGACCTAAACCAAGGAAGGCACAATAGATTAACCATAAAACCCAAAATCCAATTTCATTGACCAATAAATTCCCAAAGAAGAAAGTAGAGCTTGTAACATTAGGAGTCATAGCAAATCCAAACAGGAAGAAGGGTAAATTCAAAATCGAGCAAATCACTGCTACTTTGACTCTACCAGAAAGATCCCCTCGCTGAACTTTTTTATCTCCCAAATGAGCAAGCCAAAATTGTCCAACAATTAATCCCAAAATAATTATAAAAAGAAATAGAATAATTATCTTGATATTACTAACATTAGCACGAAGATCAACATTAATATAGGGGAAAATGTAGGCTAGTATTAACCCTGAAGCGATCACATCAAAAAAGTTAAATATTAGGAAGAAATTTGATTTCCTTTTGAAGATCAATTTTAAATCTGAAAATTTGATCTTGTAGGAATATTGGAAGCTTTCATCTAAAAAAACTTCCTCTAAATGTTTTTCTTTTGCTGCTCTTTTAGGTTCTATGGCAATGAAATAATTAAAGACCGTTAAGATGAGAGCAATGATGCCAAGATAAAAATAAGGTAAGCGCCAAGTATAGAGTACATCTGAATATTTAAGGACAATGTAACCGATTTGTTGAGGAAGAGTTGTATATATTTCAGGTATGGCTTCGAAATCAACTGCGTTAAACGCTAACGCTAATACTGCTGCTGCCAATGTCCCTATATTTGTTACCAATCCCCAAAACGCGAAAGATTTTGAGCGCGAATCAGATGAGATTATGTCTGCTAAATATGAAACTACGAGTGGAGTGGTTACACTTACAGCGATTGCTGCTACAATCCTGACAAGTACCAACTGCCAAAATTCTTCCACAAATAAATGCAATATTGCCGTTAATGACCATAATACCCCAGCAAGGACTAAAATCTTCTTTCTATCTATCATATCGGTTAAATAGCCGAATATTAGGATGGAGATACCATTTACAATCGTATAAATGCTTATTATAATACCAATAGCATCAATTTGTATTCCCAAATCAGCAATGATTAATATTTCATTAGGCAGAAATAGTGCACTGTCCATTATAATGATAAGGATCAACGACAATAAGAAAAATAACGAAATAAACTCTCTCTTCTTCATAATTAAGATACATTTTTAATAATCTGTAAATTTAATGTTATTTCGTTGTAATCTTATAATAAGTTTGCTTTTTTTTGGAGAGATACTTTTAAATGTAAAAAGGTCAGAACTAGTAAAAATACAAAATTAATTTTTATAAAAATGTAAAGTGAATTGAGGAAATGATGTAAAATGTCCGAAGAAAAAATTGAAGTAGAACAAGAAGGAAAAAAAAGATTACATGTACGATATGAGTGGTTAGATCAATTTCGAGGTTTAATAATAATATTCCTAATCATTTCGGTAATAACTTGGCCATTATCAGGTGAATTTCCAAGTACAGCTCCAATAGGTCCTCCTCTACTAAATCATGGGTTTCAATATTACGATGGAAATCCCGCATTAATAACAATAATTGATATAGGCCAACAAATATTTATGTTTATTCTAGGTTTTGTTGCGTATATAGCTTTTACGAGTAGGAAAGAAAAGAAGGGTGTTGGAGCCGCTTGGAAACATGGTTTAATACGCGTTGCTATTTTGTATGGATTAGCTTTCTTAGACGATGGATTAATAGGAGGTTTACTTCTTGGTGATGGTATTCCATGGGATGAAGTATTATGGTATGGTACCTTAGCCAATTTAGCAATAGGTACTTTTGCCGCTTATTTGTTAGCATATTTAATTCCGAAAAGCGCAGATAAAAGATTATATGTATGCATTGGAATAATGGTTGTTCATGCAATTTTGTACGCTACTCCTATATTCGAACACAAAGGATTTGGTGGGGGTACGATTCCTTTTCCTTTTAACTCGTTGAACCATGCAGCTATTGCCATTGCAGGGACATGCTTCTCTCAATGGTATAAAATGGATCCAAACGACCCTAAGGTAGGTTTTAAAAAGAGAATTTTACCCGTGGCAACGATTTTTATATTTGTATTCTATTGTTTGGATTGGATACAACCTGCTGAACACCACGATGCGACAACATCTCTTGCATTTTTCGCAATTGCAGCTTCTGGTTTTTTAATAGCCATTTTCTATGGATTTGAGAAAATGGAGTTTAAAGTTCCAGTGCTTTCAGAAATGGGTAACAATATGCTCCTCTTGTTTATATTGGCTTTTATTTTTGATGTTGCTATAGGTCTTTTTGAAACAGAGATTCGTATGGCAAATCCAATAATAGTAATGCTCTCGGTAGGAATTGTGCCGATTGCAATTGAAGCAGGAATAGCTATGCTGTTAGCAAAGTGGAATATAAAGATTAAAATCTAAATTTTTTTTATTTTATTTTTACTATTTTCTATGTAAAACGACTATATCACATAATTTTATTATAATGTGAATTGAGTGGAGAAGTAAGAATTATACTGTAAATATATAAAAGTAGAAAATATTATATTTTTGAATATAATAACAATTAGGATGAATTACTTATGAAAAACGATATTACTGTAGGTTTGGATTATAGCCATAATAATATGTTAACTTTAGAAGCTTCAAGTTACACTGATTTTACTCAATTCCTGTTCACTTCTGCATATAAACTAGGGAAAATCGAAGCGGGATTCCATTCTTTAGAAAAAGTTAAGAATTACTCTGCTATTATAATGTCAATACCTAAAAACATGAACTTGGCACCGAAAGAGATAGATGTTTTGGAAGAATACGTAAGAACTGGTGGCAGCTTACTCATCATCGGTTCTCAAGGTGGACAACATACTAATAGAACGAATATTAACGAATTAACGAGGAAATTTGGATTCGAATTCATAGCGGATGAAATTAACGATTCAGTGAATTATATCAACTTACAGAAACGACCGTTACTTTCTAGCTTTAAACCGCATTACATAACTGAGAACCTAAAAAAAATAGTCTTATCAAGCGCTTGCTCATTAGGGACGACAAAACTTACAGCAAATGAAGCAAAGAACATAAAAGTCGAAGTACTTGTGAGGGGAGGGTTAAATTGTTGGAGAAGACTATTCAATGGAAAAGATTGGGTCGAAGAAGACTGCCCTAAAATTCCACTAGTTGTTACTTCTGAGTATTATCACGGTCAAGTGGTATCGTTTGGAACGCTTTCGATTTTCTCGTCTCTTGGGAGAGAATATGGGTTTTCTGCTTTTGATAATGATATTATTATAGCCAACATCTTAAGATGGCTTACTTTAGACGTTTCGGCAGAAGGAATGGTTATTACAATTGAAATTCAAAGAGATTTATTTCACTGGGCAGATTCGCTTCTTAAAAAAAAGAAATGGGAAAATTTTTCGGATGTACTTAATGTAGGTTTGAAATATTTTAAAGATAACTATGAAGCGATAATGAAAGAATTGGAAAGCAAGCAGGTGGAAAGATATCAGATAAAACCAGGAGCTAAAAAAGTAGAAACACTAAAGGAAGAAGAGAAAGTAATCGATTTGATTCCAAAAAGAAAAGTAGAAGACCTAGACGATATAATAAGTGCTATCGAAGACATCTCAGGAGAAAAATATGAGCGTACTCTTACTGATGATGATGAAGAAGATGTTCTGCAAGAAGAAAGGGAGTTAATTGGAGACCTACCAGAAGATCTGAATACTTTGACTGTGAGAGAGCTGAAAAGCTATTGCACTAAGAACGACATTAATCTGCCCCCTAACTCTCGAAAGTCGGATATCATAAATATCATTAAATACGTTTCGGGAAATGATTAACTAATTATTCTTAACCTAAAACTAAAAATACCATGCTTCTTTCTTCAAAACTAAGTACCTTGTTTTTATCTAATTATGAATCGATTCTTATTTGTGTTAGGATCAAACTGGCAATTGTCTATAGCCGAACTTGATAATTTTTTGAAGAATTCGCAAGTTAAAGGGCGAATTACGGATTACTCCGCGAATATCGCAATAGTAGAGTTTGAGGATCTACATAATAATAAATATTACATCAATGATTTAATGGAGCTTCAATATTTATTAGGAGGGTGCCAAAAAATTGCTGAAATTTACGATTTTGTAGATATTCAAACAATATTCAACGCTTTCCCCCAAAATGTTGAGAAGTTTAAACTAATTGAAACTAAGAGGAAAGAAATACTTAAGATTATTAATAATTGCCTTCCAAAAATATTTCCAAAAATTAAAAACGAGAGTATTTTTTTTGCGGTTTCAATTTATCCAAATCTTTATGATGATATATATTACTCGGATGTCTTAGTAAAACATTTTCTTCCTTTCTTGAACAAAGAAATAATGGCACTTTTAAATGAAATAGGTGCTAAAAAATCGCTCTATTATAGGTATCCTGAGGAAAATATTCAATCGGGTAATTTAAATCCTATTTTCCCGCACAATGTTATAAAATACGGGTTATTCAATAAAGATCGTGCTGAAATAATATTTGGCTTCACAGAAGAAGGTTTTTATGTAGGAAGAACGATTACTTGTGATGATCCTAATTTTAAGAAGAAAACAGACGAGGAAAGACCTTTTAAAGAATTTAAAAGTGCTATTTCCCCAAAATTAGCACTAATTATGTTAAATTTCTTGAATTTATTTGAAGAGAGAGAAAAGAAAAAAATTCTTGATCCATTCGTAGGAAATGGGACTATACTATTATTTGCGTTAATTGAGGACTTCCAAATTTATGGTTCTGATATTGACGAAGTTAAAGTCAAGAATACTCTACGCAATCTTAGTTGGTTATTAAACGAACTCGAAGAACCCATCCCCTATATGCTAAATGAGAATATTAGACAAGCAAATATCAATAAGTTATCTTCTATTTTTGATAAAGGACAATTTGACGGAATTACGACTGAACCGGATTTAGGACCCTTTTTCAATCAAAAACCCTATTACACTGAAGTAAAAAAGCTTATCGATTCAAAATTAATGCCGATGTTTGAGGCTACTTTTCGAGAAGCTTATAAGGTTTTAAAACCAAACGCAAGAATCAGTATTGTTGTACCAATTTTCAGTACAGTTGATGGTGGTGATATTACGCTTAATATGGGGGAAATCACGAGGAAGCATAATTTTAAACCTATCCCCTTACTCGACTTAAATAGAATCGTTAATAAATCAAATCAAAAGCTTCAGTTTCAGAAAAAACACGTGGATACTATGCTTGATGCAAAAAAGGGTCAAATAGTGAAAAGAAAAATCTTTGTTTTTGAAAAAGAGAATTAGTCTTAAGAATTATGGATTACAAAGACATTCTAGATATTATTAGTGAAACAATTAAAGGCGAAGCGCATCTAGATCTATTAGCCCGAAAAAGGCAAGATCCGTTTAAAATTTTAATATCTACGATTTTGTCAGCAAGAACGAAAGATTCAAATACAGAAGAAGCAACTAAAACTCTTTTTGCTAAATACAACACTCCTGAACTTATAGCTAATGCAAAAGTTGAGGAATTGGAAAAATTAATCTATAAGTCAGGGTTCTATAGGGTAAAAGCACTCCGAATTAAAGAAGTATCTCAAATAATAAAAACTAGATACGATGGTATCGTTCCTGACGATTTTAAAGCTTTAAACTCCTTACCCGGTGTTGGAGCAAAAACAGCAAATTGTGTATTAGTTTACGCTTTCAAAATCCCTGCAATACCTGTAGATACTCACGTACATAGAATCCCTAACAGGTTAGGGTGGATTAAGACTAAAAGACCAGAGGAAACCGAAAAGGAATTAAAAATTATCATTCCAAAGGATCAATGGATTCGGGTAAACAGATTATTTGTAAGATTTGGTCAAGAAATTTGCCTACCAATTCGCCCCAAATGCGATCTATGTCCGTTAAATACCGTATGTGTAAAAGATTTCTCAATGGAACATGCTCTAAAAAACAAGAAAAAGAAGAAAAGTTAGTATTGACTTCTAACAACGGATTTTTTGCTCCTAGTAAAAAGAAATCCGATTATTAATCCCGCTAATAAGCCAAAAATATGAGCAAAATAGTTAATTCCAGGTGCAAATGAAGAAAATACAAAATAAAAGACATAAATCAAACCGAGAAATATTAATGGAGTGTCTCGTTGTACGATTAAAATTGAGAATGCGGCCCCAATTAACCCAAAGATTGCACCAGATGCCCCAAGGCTTATTGTATATGAAGATAATAATAACATTGAGAAAAAACTTCCAATCAATCCCGATATGAAGTAAATCATAATAAATTGGTATTTAGAATAGCTGAGCTCAACATAAGCTCCAAAAATCAAAAGTGATATCATATTCGAGAAGAGGTGAAGGGCGTCTCCATGCAAAAACATTGAAGTTAATAGTCGCCAAATCTCTAAATCATTTATGATTTTGTAATTAATTTGAACTAAGAGATAAAACACATCTTCAAAAGCAAACGAAAATAATACGTACAAGAGTGCGTTGATAGAAATCAGAAATATTGTAATCCTTGCATCTTTAATATTTTTTGCGTCTAAAATAAACATTAGGGTATCACGATCTATATGTGACGGAATTAGTAATTTATAATATTTTAATATAAAAAGGTATAATAAGTATAAAATTTATTATTTTGTTGATACTATGGAAGATCGGAGTTTATTTCAAAAAAAAATTCAGTTGCTATTTTCACTCCATTTTTACGGCTATTTGAAAGATATAAGGCTATTTAAGGCTTTTTTGGATGTCCCCCTAAAAGATTTTATACCAAACGAAATCCAAGAACAAGTTAGACTTTACGACGACTCTCCGGTTTTATTCTACTTAGATAGAGAGAACCCTGCATCGGTTAGAACAATTTCTGCACCCCATATGATTTCAATTATGCTACAGGAATTACTGTTAAATGAAAACGACGATTTACTTATTTTAGGAGCAAAAAGTGGATATATCGCCGTTTTAGCTCATAAATTATCTCCAAAAGGTAAGATTGTTATTTTAGAAGCTAACTCGAAAATAGCTAAAATTACGGCAGACAATTTAAACCATCAAAACTTAAACGGGGAAATAGAAGTCATTGTAAAAAATCCACTTGAAGGATTTTCTGAATTAGGACCGTGGCAAAAAATCCTCGTTACTGGCGCAATAAATCAAGAACTAATTATTCCATTGCTAGAGCAATTAGATTCTACAGAAGGGGTATTATTTGCCCCCATTGGAGAAAACTATTTGCAAACGTACACTCAGATCATTCGATTTGGTGATGACTTTTATGGAAAAAAGTACCTTCAAGTACGATTTACGCCTCTAATAACTCAAATTGAATTAGATGAATTAAAACTTATAACTGACATGGACGAACTTGACGCGTATCCTGATATACATAAAAAAAACAACCCCCCAAAAGCAATACCCAATGGAAATATTACCGTTAATTATGCTTCTGATGTATTAGATGAAGTGAGATTAGAACCTTACTCAAAAAGCAAATTGTACGAGATCAACGATGAGAGTATCTATGAAGCGATTAAACAACACATGAAATACACAATCAATACAAAAAACAAAAAAGAAAATCAAGAATACATAGAAAATGTCAACAGTTCTTTAGAACAAATAAAGATGCTGTTTGGTAAACTAGAGAGAGATATTAAAGAAAATGGTATTGTTGAACCGAGATTTGTAGAGAAAAAAATAAAACTTATTGAAAAATATCAACTCGAAGTTAATAGTGTACAAAATAAATTAAAAAAAGATATGCCTTAATTATATTTCCCATGATTTCTTGCCGTACTCATAAATGTTCTAACGCTTTTTAAAGGTATCTCTTTAAATATTACCGTACTAGGTCCTATAATAAAATGTCTATTCTCTTTTAACACATCTAATAATTGTTTTACATGTAATTCGATTTGATAACAAGATCCATATGGAAGAGTATAAGACACATCTCCAAAACCAATTAAAACAAAATCAGGATACCGTTTATTTATAATAACGGGATCGCAACCTCCTTCGAATCCTTGCAATCCTCGAAATCCAGCTTTCTTAAAGGACGGGATTAATTCTGTGGGGTCTCCGTCCGAGTGTATTTGAGAAATTAAATCAGCGTCTGAGATAATAGAATTAATTTTTTTGTAATAGGGCATAAAATCTTTCTCCCACCTTTCAGGTGATATCATTGGGTATCCCTTATATGCTACATCATCCAATAGGGTTACAACTTTACCCCTACTTCCTGTTGCCTGTATCAATCCTAATATGTTAGCTTGAGTTAATTCAGCATAGAATTTAATTAGTTCTCTATATAGGGCCGTATTTTTTTTGAAATGGTAGCTAAAATTAATTAAACCCATACTTTTCCACACTCGATCGAAGATACCATCCACCATTAAAACGGGAAATATTAAGGAGGAAATCTTCTCATACCGAGTTATTGTTTTATTAATTAATTCATGATTTTCTATGTTCTTTAAACTGGCTTTAATTTCGTTTAAAATTACCAAATCTTTTATGTGGCCTCCTTCATAATAAGTTGTATTAGGTCTGATAGCTTGACCATCTTCTCGAATTTTAATAATATTTCCTTCCTCAGTTTCAATTTTAATGTTTTTAAATTTAAAGCTAGAAGGAAATGGAGCAAAGATAGAATCAAAACCTAAGATCCGGGGGATATCAAAATAAAGGTCATTTAATAACAACCCGCTATAATCTTTTAGAATACTTTTCTTATTCATATCAATGAATTCTTGTCTGATATATTGAACATGAGTGGGAACTCTGTCAAGCTTTTTCCGTTTGTTTTCGTCGTAAACCGCTAAATAGCGCTCGCAGCAATTCATACTCAACACAAAAAGGAATAATCACTGAAAAGATCAAAATTATTAATTATCTGAAATAGAGAATTTTTAAATATATATTAGGATTATTTTTATGTCTTGATAGATCAAAATAATAAGTATTTTTGGCAAGTTGTCTCGCAATTTAACAGTCTTATGCAATCTGCGATTGAAGGTCCAAATTGTATAAATCCACAAATTTGTAAAGGAGTTTGTTGTTCTATCAAAATAGATGTTCCTAAAGTACTCGCCAAAGAATATATTCGAAGAGGATATGCTGAAACAACTGATTTTATTAGAAGTAATATTTTTTCGTTTCAGTTAAGATTTAACGAAAAAACAGGAAAATGTTTTTTATTCGATAAAGAAATTAACGGGTGTTCAATCCACAACTCTGGAATAAAACCCCCTCAATGCTGGATATATCCAACAGGATTCTCAAATCCAGATAATATAGACATAAATTGTAAGAAAGTTTCGGGGTGGAGGATAAAATATCCAAAAAAAGCAATGAAAGCTGAAGAACTCTTACAAATTTTTATATTCTTATGTAAAAGTGAAGCCAAAAAAGAGTTAAACCTTATTAATAAAAGATTAGAAAATTCAGATAATAATATGAGTACACAAGATAAATTATATTCTCTTAAAGACGACCTAAAAAAGATTGCTCCAAGAAGTTTAGGGGGATTTAAAGATTTATGGGAACATATAAATCCTCTCCCCGCAGAAGGTTTTTCTTTACAAATGAAAAAGTTTTGTCTTTTTTATAAGAAAGACTGTAAGTATCTCGCTGATGATTTTATGGATTGTTCCAACATTTGTGAGACGATTGTAATTAAATTAGTTGAGTTTTTACAGCAAAACCTAATACTTTTTATCAAGAAAGAAGGTGTAGATGTCAACGGTGAATATCCTTTATATAAATTGTTCACTTTCAAGAAATTGCCCTCTTTTTGATAAAAATGCTTTTTAAAGATTTTTGTCGGCGAATCAAATGGTTGTTTTCTTGATTGCAATACGAATAATCCGATGATAATATCTGTGTATTACTTATTTTTAAGATTAGTTTGCTTATCTATCTAAATAACACTTATATATTACTAAAGAAATATATTTATATAAAACTTAAAGTGATTTTATGGAATTAGGGGATAAAACCTTATCAGAGTTAACCGAAAAAGTTTTTTCTGAGAAATACGATTTTATTGACGGTCCACAAAAATTGAAAGGGAGATCAGGAAAACTTTGGACATTTAACGCTGTTATTAATGATAAAAAATACGGTAAATATGGGGTCTTCGTGCGAGATTGGAAAAGGGAAATCTCTATTACGCAGTTGCGTCAACTTCATAAAGCTTGCGTTGATATCCCGGACATTGAAGGGGGAATTATGGTATGTAACATTGCCACAGATTTTTCTCGCGATTATAGTTCTCAATTTGGAATTCAATTGCTGTCACGTGGTCATCTCGTGTCAAAATTACGTAATAGGGAATTCCAATTTTAATTTTTATTATCTCTTTTACTCATCATTTTTAGAACAAAAATTTATTTAACGCTCCATTCTGTATACTTAAGTGTATTATATTAGAAAATTTTTAAATTTTCAAAGTGGATAAATTTGCTTACTAATAGAGTAAAAGGTGTTGAGTATGCGATAAGAGAAATCGCTGCTGTAGCTCATGAAGTAGCTAAAAGTGGTAAAAAAGTATACCATTTAAATATAGGAGATCCCGTTTCCTATGATTTCCCTACTCCAGAATTTATATCTGAAGCTTTATATAACGCTAGTCGAAAAGGTAAAAATTTCTACGTTAATTCACTAGGGGTTGTTGAATTAAGAGAAGAACTAAGCAAAAATCTTAAAGAAAATCAAAACCTCGATATTGGAGTTGACGACATTCTCGTTACCTCTGGAGTTACTGAAGGAATTAACTTTATTGTATCAAGTTTAATAGAAAATGGTAGAGAATTGCTGATACCTGGTCCGTCTTATCCCTTATATATCAATTACACCAATTTTTACGATGGAAAGCCCGTAGAATACGAGCTTGATGAGATGCAAGATTGGGAACCTGATATTGAAGATTTAAGGAAAAAAATTACTGATAGAACGCAAGCAATATTAATTTGTTCTCCTAATAATCCTACGGGGGTCTTGTACGGAGAACAAAAAATTAAAGAAATAATAGATTTAGCAGGCGAATACAACTTACCTGTTTTATCTGATGAGATTTACGACCAGATAACTTATGATAAACCTTATGTATGTCCTGCGTCGTTAAGTAAGGATGTTCCTGTAATCGGATTGAATGGTTTTTCGAAAACTCATTTAGTAACTGGCTGGAGGCTTGGATATCTTTATTATCACGATCCGGAAAATAAACTTGAAGAACTAAAGAATGGCATAGCAAAGTTAGCGAGGGCTAGATTATCTTCCAGCTCTGTTGCTCAATATGCCGCTATAGATATTTTAAGGACGCCAAGTAATCATACTATAGATATGGTAAGAAAATTAAAAGAGCGTCGAGATTATTCGTATGATAGACTTAGAAAAATTGAAGGAATTAGCTGTGTTAAGCCTAATGGGGCGTTTTATCTTTTTCCAAAATTAGACTTGAATGAGTTAAGAAAATGGAAGAATGATAAGGAATTAGTTGTAGAATTGCTCAAAGAAACAGGTGTATGTGGTGTTTATGGTTCCGGTTTTGGAAGCTATGGAAAGGGTCACATGAGATTAACTTTCTTACCTGAAAAAGAAATTCTTGAAACTGTTTACAACCTAATAGAAGATTTTCTAAAGTAAGCGTTCCTAAATTGGTTTTAAAAACTATTAAATTACTAAAGTCCTACAAGTTTAAAAAAGATAAAACCTAAATAATTTAAAAGAACAGAAAATCTCCTAACTAGGGATTAATAGCATTCTTTATTTATATAGATCAAATAATTATTATATTAATTAAAAATATAACTCGATGGTAAATTGCCATGATTATTAGAATCAACTCTATAGAAAGCACTATTGAAGTTTATCACGAAAACTACTTACATCTTCATGGGTTTTTAAAATTAAGCGCAGAAGATAAAAAAAATAACAAAAAATATACTATTATCGTTCAGATACTTAACGTACAGACAATCTCAGATTACGTCATGACGCGTCAACAATTAAGAAATGTAGAAATAAGCGATTATATCAAAGATCTGTTGGAAATGGAATTACAATATATCATTCAAGGGCGCCCAATTGTTTGTATAGAAAAAGATACAAAAACTAAGAAAGAAAAAGCAAATGTGATTAATGTTTTCTTCTTAATTGAAGATTTGATGGAAAAAGGAATATTAAAACCTCATACAATGGAAGTTTCAGCAGTGCAAAATGATAAAGCAGAATATCTGAAGACAATTTTTACTCCAGACGGAATTTTTATGGGCACCTTAGCTTCCGAAAGTAATGTAAACGTTTACTTTCCCTTTAAATTTCTAAATTATCACTTTTTCATAGCAGGAGCAACAGGGTCCGGAAAGTCAAATCTAAACCAAGTTTTTATCGATGGATTGCTTCAACACAACGCTAATGTAATTATGAACGGGAAGGGTAATAGAGCTTCGATGTTAGCGATTGACGTACACGATGAATATGCTCTAGGGTGTGTTGAATACGGCATTTACGACATTTTTAACGCTTCTGAAAATGATAAACGATTATTTGGTAAATGGTTTTACCTATACCCTAATAAGGGAGAGCCTCCAGCAGAACTGAAAAGCATGTCAGAACCGTGTATTATTAATCTTCAAGAAGTAAAACCAGAAGATTTGTTTTCTACTGGTACGTTCAATGATTTACAAGTAGGTGCTGTGCATTCTGCTTATCGAGACAAAAAAGAAGATTACGTTGAAAGTTTATTGGATGAGTTATATACTCCTCCGGGTAATCACAACGACAAAACTTTAGCTGCTGTACGAAGGAGACTACATTGGTTAACTTATTCAAATATGTTCCAATCGAATGCTAGCAGTAAATTGCCCAAAATTATTAAAAAACTAGAAAAAGGACAGTTAATCGTTTTTAACGTGTCAATGATATCTGATCTTGAACAATTTCTTTTTAATAGCGTCTTAGCTAGAACTTTATTTGATATTAGAAAAGCCTTAAAATCTTCTACCGATTTTACCTCCTTTGAGAAAAAATTAGAACGGACGTTACCAAAACCTTTTTACGACGCATTTAAGATAAATTTATCAAAGTTGTATGTGAAAGCTGGAAATAAAATGAAGGACCCTTTAGATTTGCCTGTTGTAATTTTTACTATTGAAGAGGCTCCAAGCTTGTTAAGGCCCGAGATGATGAGACATAGTAATGTATTTAAAGATATCTCTCGTCAAGGAAGAAAATTTAATTTGGCTCTCGAAGTGATCTCTCAACAGTATTCACCAATTGACGACACTATCTTATCTAATATGAATACAGTCATAAATTTACCACTACGATCAGAAAAGGAAAAAGTTATAGCCGCTAAAACTTTAGGCGGGGGGATCCATCTATCAGATCTCGAATCTTTAACGGGAACGAGAGGAATTGGCTTAATATCAGCAATATGGTTGACTAATTTTCAAAAATTAAGAATTCCTCTTTATGATGAGTATTTTAAAGAAGTATCAGAAAAATTTTACGAGGATTATGCTAATATTATGAAAAAACAAAATCCAACTCCTCCACCAACAAGTTTACCTTAAAAATTAAACCCGAGGTGTAACCGAATTTCTTTTGATTTTGAACTAATCTCATTGGATGATTCACTAAAGAAGAGACAAGATACTTCACCCGATCAAATTATTAGAAGATTTAAGGAAAGTATGAAAGGGAGAATTACAAACTGGACTAAGGACGAAAAAGTTGAACTAGAAGCGGATAATCTTGATGTTCCTCTGGAAAATTCCACTAAACTTTGTATTGATATGGCACACCAAATAATAAAAGGAGATTTAAGCGATTACATAGATAACGATTTTAAAATTATAGGTTTCGATGAGAGTTCTTATACTAACACAGGTACATATGGAAAAATCGCGGGTTTTAAATTTGGAGAGTGTCAAATCAGCTATAAAAACGGCAAATACAAGAAAGACTTAATTATGTATAAGCCAATTTTTGCTTATATTGAAGACAACGTACATAAACTTATCATTTATAGAGATGTTATTGAAAATTTTATTAAAAAGTTGAAACAAGAATTTTATCATAGCAGTTTAAAATACAACATTGACGATATTGAAGATTGGTTTGAGAACACCTATAAGAAAAAGATTGATAAATATATTAATGATCACAATTACTACTATCCTTCGTTAGGTCATGTAGTGGACAGAATTCGAACGGCAGATGAAGTTTTAAAGTCTCTAATTCGTATAAAAGACGAATCCAATTGGGGAAAAAATAAAAAAGTCGTTTTTTTAGGCGATGGAATTCATATGTTCCGTCAACACATCTTTCCTCCTGAAAGCTTCATAAAATTCTTTTATAATTTCATACAAACCTACGATATTAATTATTTTAGCTTTTCAAAAACGAGTCGACTTAGGGATGCTCAAGGCAATTTTATTTTATTATATTGGGACGATAAAATAAAAACTAACCCTTATATTGTGGAACTACCAGAATTATCAAAATATACCAAAAGTTGGACTTATGTTGTGAGACTTATTGAAGACAGCGCATCCTTACGGTTTGATATTCCTGATTATTACGATACAACCGACGCTAAAGCGTTACTCAAAAGATTAATCCCATTTTCTCCGTTTGGTTACCCTTTAAGCTTAACGGGTGCTCACGAAGCAAGCACAATGCTTCCTGTAGAACAGCATAACTTTGAGGCTCAATTCGTAACACTCCAACACGATCCTAAGACAAAAAGATTTATACAAGTACGTAGGCATAAAGTAATACCCCCTAAATAACATTTTAAAATACGGTGTAAATAAAGATGGTGAGAATTATACAAATGGCTGACACTCATTTAGGATATAGAGCTAGAAGAGGTACTGTAAATAAATGGGCGATTCAGAATTACTCAAGACCGTTCGAACAAGAACTTTACGATACTTTTCTAAAAGTTATGGAAGATGTTTCAAGGGTTAAAAATTTAGACTTCTTAGTTCATTGTGGTGATATGTTTCATCATCCTTTCTTATATAGCTCATATCCCCCCCCAGAACCTGCTAGAAGAACCTTTAAAGAAGGATTAGAAATATTTTTTAGGAATACTAACGGTCAAATTCCACTTATTTACATCGAAGGGAATCACGGTGTTTTCAGAGGTTATGAATATACACCTTTTGAATCTCATATCAAAGAAGGAGAATATCCGAATCTCCATTATTTTAAAGAGAGAAATTTAATTGAGGCAATCAAAGAAAATAAATCTCTTAAATTAGAATTTCCGGCTAAAAACACCCGTTTCTATTTGTTTCCTTATTTCGAATTTAAAGGTTTTGAAAGCTATAAAATTCAATACGACGATTGGATAGAAAAACAACGGCCCCCTAAGAATGATGGTTTTATAAATATTGCTCTTGCTCATGGTTCTGCGGGAGATGATACATTGCATAATAAAGTCAATAGTGATGATCTGAGTTATGATTATGTCGCGTTAGGACACGAACACGGCTTAAATGCTGTGTCTAAGAACCACTTTTATTCTGGGAGTCTGTTGCCAATGAATTTTAAAGAAGTATATGAAAAACAAGGTTATCTAATCGTAGATATTGACAATAAAACCACAAAATTAAACGTCGAAAAAGTGTTTACTAATGATTTGTCAAAGAGGACTTTTGAAATTGTTACAATTGAGGCTAATCCGAACCAATCCTCGATAGATTTACAGAATCGAATATTAGGTGAATTAAAAAAACACATTAAAGAGGGAGGGTTCGATCCGAAAACAGCGGCTAGATTGAAATTTAATTTTGCTGGAGAAATTACATTCGAAAAAAATTGGCAAATCAACGAATTGATGTCTAGAGTTCGGAGAGATTGTTTTTCTGAGCCCGAAAAATATAATATACTTCAGTTAATTTGGAAAATTTCTGACATCTCTGAAGAACTCGAGGACGATATCAGTGCCGGTAGAATTCAAGATTACATTTTGGAAAAACCAGATGCAGAGTTCAAATCATTTGTGAACGAGAAACTTACTGAAGAAAAAAGTAACTATAACATTGATAAATTGACTCAATATGGAATGAGCGCGTTAAGAAAAGCGTTGAGAACAATGGAAAGAGAGAAGGAGGTCTAAGATACCCGTGCAGATTACTAAACTCAAATTTAAAAATTTCATGGGATATAAACAATTAAATTTACCAAAAGCTAACGAGGATTTACCAGAAGGACTAATACTGATTAGTGGCCAAAATTCTTATGGTAAGTCGACTATTCTTGAGGGAGTTCTATTCGCCTTTTTTGGGTCAAAAATCTTCAAAGCAAGAAATGCAGGTTCTTTTATCACGTATGGAGAATCTAAAGCGGAACTAACTGTTTTTTTCACTCTTGATAATAAAAAATACAACATTTATCGTAAGTGGGGCAGAACAGGAGCGACTACTACTAAATTATTTGAATGGGTTAAAACTTCTTATCTTGAAATTCAGAATTTCAACATTGAGAACTTTTTCGAGATTTCTACAGAGCAAGCTTTGAACACAGTGTTCGTAAGACAAGGAGAAGTGGAAGAATTAGCAAATAAAAAAGGCGCTGACCTAAGAGAAATGATTATTGATCTTTTCAGACTTAACATAATTGACGACGCGCTCTCTCATTTAGATCAAGAATTAAAAAATGCAAAATATAACAAAGCATCCATAGAAAAAAAAAGAGTCCCTATTGAACGAATTGAAGAGGATATCAGTAAAATTGTGCTTGAAAATATAGAATTGGAAAAGAAAATCGTTGAGGATAAGAAAGAAAAAGGAGAGCTCGAAATTAAACTCTCGTTGCTTCCTTTAGATGAATTAATAAACAAATTGGAGACGCTCAACGAACAACATAAAATTAGTAAAGAAAAGTTTCATGCTAATCAAAGTGACTTTCAAACTAAGATAAAGAATACCTCCCTTAGCATAAAAGATTTTAAACCAATAGAAAATATAATCGAGCAAATTAATTCCTTGGAGAAGGAAAAAAGTACAATTATATCGCAAAAGGAACTTGTAGACAAGCAACGAGTAGCTACTTCTAGGGGCTTAGGAACAACTAAGGGTCGGATCGAAGATGCCGAATCTAAAATAAAGA
The DNA here is from genome assembly GCA_019894735.1 of Promethearchaeota archaeon. The sequence continues at coordinate 22,656 of JAGXOB010000016.1, forward strand.
AAATGAGAAAAAATTTTGATTTCTCATCGAAAAAAGATGGTATGAATATAGCACTATGTCCTACCTGCCAAAAAGAGTTAACAAAGGAGCATTACGACGAGATGGTTTTAGCATTTAATAATGAGATCAAAATAAATCAAGATAAAATCAAAACTATAACTAAAAGACTTGATATGCTAAGCATAGAAGTTGACCAATATCAATTTAAACTAGATACAATTAATGAAAGAATATTAATTATGCTAGGGTTAAAAAATGATTACGAAAATTACCAAAAATACGAATTGAAGCTTAATAAAGCTAACGATGAACTAAATACCTTCCTCGTGAAAAATAAAGGGAAATTTCCGGACCCTAGTCCTGATAAAGTAAAACAACTTTCTTTGGAAAAAGAAAAGCTTACCATCGAATTAAAAGCAATAGAAGGGGACTTCAAAGATAAACAAGAGAGATTTGAAAAGAATGAGGTTGAGAAAGTCAATTTAAAAGATGAAATTACATGTATGAAAGAACTCGAAAAGAAAATTGGTGAACTTGAAATCGAGATCGATCATATAAATAAAGCAAAAGAGTTAGTTAGAAGATTTGTAACGGAATATATGGTTGTAAAGCGGTTAGTTAAAAACATTGCTTTAACAACAAATAAGTATATAAAAGATTTTACGTCTGGCCAATATAGTGACTTAATCCTGGATCTAACGGGCACAAGGAAAACAGGACTATCGCTTAAAATTAAAGATAATTTTAACGGAGTTCATGAATCAATAGAAGTCCTCTCGGGGGGAGACAAAACTGCGTTAGGTATGGCTCTCCGGTTAGCCATATCAGAATTAATGAGCAAAATTCGTCCTATAAAAGAATCTCCGAAAAAAAATCCCAAAGTAGATATTTTGTTATTAGATGAGCCTTTAGCTGCTCTTGATGCTACTCGAAGAGAGAGGATTCTTAAACACTTAATAAAGTCTAAAACGTTTTCACAAATTTTTCTAATTACACACACAGATATCCCCTCAGATATCAACACGCATAAAATCTTTGTGAGCAAGGACCATTCAACGGGCATAAGCACTGCATATTTTAAAAGAGAAACTAAAACAATTAATTCCTTACTAAATCCTTAACATTTTAGATTTAGTTCAAATATTAAAAAAAAGAAAGATTGAAATTTTTTTAAAATTGTTTATAAATCTCGTGCTTTTACCGTTTTTCGACCGTTACCCTTAGCGCGCTCGCAAGCCTTGTCAAGAATCCAAATGATCATATTGTTTAACGCTTCTCCGTCAAGCACACCGGAACTAGTATTAAGATTATTAGATTTAATATGTTCCCGAACCTTGGATTTTACAAATAAGGGATCTACTTTTTTTGACATTATTTTCTTCCTCTTCTTATACTTTTTATAAAATTTTAGTGAAGTAGTAAAAAATCAGATTTTAATTGATTTTTTATTATTTAATATTATTACAATATGAGTTTTTAAATCTTTTTACAAACCCTTAATAATTCTACCATTTCTACCATCCTTGAACCTATTTGAAAGCCTAATTTTTTGTTTTAGATCTATAAATCTGTTAGAGTGGAGTTAAATATAGAAAATTTTATTGCCAATTAGGATAACCCAAGGAAAATTTTAAAGAATAATATAAAAAAAAAGAGAGATTTTTTGTTTTGACGAAGAGAAATTAAATTTTAATTTCACTATTTATTGTGGTGGAGCAAGCACTATTTCAATGCTTGAAACATTGTTGCTTTGTCCATTTTCTCCTTCAAGTTGTTCTGTGGAGAGCCTGATGTCTTTGTATTCAGTTCCCTTTAAGAATCTGTTTCGTAAAATCTCGCACACATCAACCGCGTGGGAAATAGCTCTACCTCTGGCTTTAACAGTACAATCCTCGCCCTTATTAAGGATCATCATTGTAGCCATTACGTAATTCATGGTAGGGCGTCGACCAACAAAAACACTATTTTCTTCTCTTGACCTAGGTGCTTCTTTTGACATATTATTTACCTCTATGTTTTATTTTGTGGTGTTTTAATTTTGTATACTGTATTGGTGTTCTCTCGTAATTTTTTTATTACGATTTTTTATAACACTTTTTAGAATATTCTCTTTCATAAAAATATTATTATCATCTTAATAACTTGATCTAATATTCTGTACTCAATTTAGATTTGAGTATTTATAAATGAGTTTCTTCGAGAAATTTGTCAAAACAAAAAAAAAGAAGGTTTAAAATTAGAAACCTTTCAATCTTACTCCTAAGTACATCAAAAACCAAGCGAGAAAAACTAAAGTCATTCCAAAAATTCCATACCATTGATCTGAAGTGAATATTCCGATCGTTAATACGGGTAATATATTAGTAAGGTCAAAGAATAATTCAACTAATAGAAACAAACCTAACGCTAAGAACAAGAAGGATATTATTACGGTTATTTTTGACGGTGGTGTCCAAGCCATTTTAAATCACTAATCTCATAATTAAATTTGGTAAATAGGAAAAATGTAGAATAACTATAAATACTTAATTTTGGAGGATATTTTTATTCTTCTTTTTGAGTTTGCGTATCAATATCTTTCAGATTATTAGGATTATTTTCATCTTGATCCTTGTGTTCCCCCTTGATAATATCTTTAACTATGCTGAAAATAAGAAGCGCTGAAATTATAACCAGCAACGGGATCAATAAATTAGATTCCGTCAAGAAGATTTTAATCCACCCTATATAGGGTATACCTCCTATTACTACACCGATTATACGGGATTCTGGAACAGGAGCTTGATCCGGCAATGAGTTTGCGTCCCCTTGAGTCCTGAAATACCACGTATCACCAACTAGATACTTATCAATGACGCGGTGGACAATAGGTTCTTGAGGCGCACCAATCCATAGCCCTCGAGAATCAAATACTATTATGTCTCCATTTTTATCTTCGGCTGTACCATTTCTTATATCGTCTGCGTCCTTTCCCATTATGAACAATAAGTCTCCTTCGTGGATAGTAGGTTCCATTGAGCCGCTAATTACTACAACAATAGGCGACTCGGTATTTAAAGAAACTTGTAAAATAAAATATACAAAAAAAGAACCAAAGAACGCAATAATTATCATTACTACTGCGATAATTACTTTTTTATGAGGGATAGGTTTTTTACCTTTTTTGTTTGCATTCTCCATATTTATTTCAGTCATTTTTAAAATACAATCTTTCTCTTGTCTAAATAAGTAAATATGGTAATATAAATTTTGTTCTAACAAGCTAAAAGGAGTTAAGATATTGTATCGAAAGAATTACATCACTTTTTAATCAAATGGGTATCTAGTGATATTTGAGATAGTATTTTATATTATACCATCTTAATCTAATAGTATAAATTTATCGATTAGTCATTTAATGTAGAGTTTTATTGGGTTAGGTGTTTCTAGATGATTATGGAAGATCCGGTTTTAAAAGATTATATTATCGGAGATATTGTAAGAGAAGTTAAGGAAAAAGGATTAATCATAGAAAAAGTGTATGTAGAAAATTTTATAGATAATTTCATTAATGAATACGAGAGATTACCAAAAAAAAGCGAAATAAAACCTATTGTGTCAAGCTATTTAAAAATCCTTGAAATAGAACCACCGATTACCGAAATCCATCACGAAAATATTACTCTTAAGGCAAGTTCTAATGTTATCGATCCAGTGGTTAAGAAATTCATTCAGAAAAAGAACTTGATTAATTCTATTAAGAACAATGGGCTCTTCGCCCACTCAGGAGAGATATTAACAATTCCAAAACCGATAGGGCGTCGTTTATGCCCTATATGTGAAAATGAAAACTGGTATAAAATTCACGAATCGGTTGATAAGAACGACGTTATAAGCCATTTTCCACGAGTATATGGTAAAATTTACTCCTGTAGTGGCTGTGCATGCGTTTGGAAAGAGAAGTAAGTTTTGGAAGTTAAAGGAATAGAAAGATACTCTTTTTTAAGATAGCATTTTCTAAAAAATCTAGGTACGTACTCCTTGGATTTTAAGCTATAACTTTTATATAGTTCTAGATTTAAATTTATATTATATCAAATTTAAAATTTCAAAATGTCAAGAATAAAGTGCGTTAATTATGGAAACAGATTATGCTATTATTTATAATCCCATTGCCGGTGGGTCGAAACAAGCAGCAACAGATATAGAATACGCAAAAAAATGTTTAGACGATCTTAAATTGTCCTATAAATTGTTTGAAACTGAATTTGCGGGTCACGCAATTGAATTAGCGAGTCAATTAGCTAAGGAAGGATATCATGTAATTGGAGCTGGAGGAGATGGAACGTGTAATGAAGTTCTTCACGGTGTGATTAGTTCAAAATCTGGTGCTTTATGTGGATTCATACCCATGGGATCAGGAAACGATATTCCTGCGGTAATAGGAATAACTCCGGATATAAAAAGGGCTTGTGAAATAATTGCTGAAGGATATAGTAGTAAATCGGACATAGGATTTGCTAAAACTGATGAGGGCGTTGAAAGGTACTTTTTAGGCGTAGGATCACAGGGGTTTGATGCTGAGGTGGCGAGAAGGGCAAACGAGAATCAAGATAAAAATTATAATGCAATTGTTATCAAAACCTTATTCGCGTGGAAGAGTAAAGAAATTAAAGTTGTAATGGATAGCGACACTTTCGAAGGAAAGGCAAATTTAACTGCAGTTGGAAATGGAGGTGCATACGGTGGTGGAATGTATGTATGTCAAAAGGCTAGTGTGGAAGACGGGTTATTTGATGTAAGTGTAGTAGACATAGGTAAAATTAAACTCCTTTTTCAATTTAAAAGAATGTATAGCGCCTCATTATTACCTCATCCTGATGTTTTTGAATATCAAAGTAAAAAAGTACGAATCGAAATGGCTAAGTCTGAAGATGAGCCTTACCTCTGCCAAGTTGATGGCGAAGTGTTAGGTAGTTTGCCAGTTACTTATGAAACCATTAAAGATGGTTACGAATTCATCCGTCCAAAAACCAACGAAGTCGCAGAAGCTTTTAAAGAGAAGTACGGTCATTATTATTTCGAGTGCGATCACTGAATTGAAAGTATTAACCTAAATAGTATTATGCCTGACTGGGACGACATCTTCGCTGAAAAAGGTAAATATTTTCTTAAACCTCATCCCGATATCGAACGTTTAACTAATTTATTTAAAGAAAAAGGAGTCCAGAGAATCTTAGACTTAGGGTGCGGAACAGGGCGACACCTCATATTTTTATTGAAAAAAGGATTCGAAGTTTATGGTCTCGATGGGTCTCCGAACGGTTTGGAAATCACAATAAATTGGTTAAAAGAGGAAAATTTATCTTCAGAATTAACTTGTCAAAAAATTGAGCAAGAGTTTCCCTATAAAGATGGATTTTTTGACGCCGTTATCTCAATTCAAGTTATGCATCACAATGTAATGAAAGATATATTGTTTACTGTCAACGAAATAAAGCGCATCTTAAAACCAGAAGGAGTTATATTTCTTACATTCCCTTTACTTCAAGGTTTTTACATTAGCAAGGAAAATATGAAAAAAATTGAAGCCCGAACTTATATTCCCTTAACCGGTCAAGAAAAAGGCCTTCCGCATCATTTTTTTACAGTCGCCGAAATTAAAAGAGTATTTGGGGCTTTTTCTTTATCGGAGATATACATTGACAAAACCAACCATCGCGCTATTTTAGGTCAAAAAATCGAAATGTAATTTTTAAATTAACCATTGATTCTTTTTGATCGTGAGCGCAAAAAAAATACAACCACAGCGATCCCAACTATCGGGATGATTATTACTATAAATAAGAACACTTCAGAGTCTAAAAGGTTAAAATCACCGGTCCAAGGAAAATTCCCTTGAAACTGGTTGTTTTCGTGATAATTGTTATAAATAAATTGTTCTACGGTTTTTCCTGTTATCTCAAGGCTACTATTTGCGATATGAGAAATATCGTCGTTGGTTGTGTGATGGTACGGCCATTCAGCAGGGGCGTCCCAAAATTTAATAATTAAATCCGCTGACGGAATCCCATATTTTACAAAGGCTACATGGTCATCGACAATTTCGTTAACTATTGGAACGGAAGGAAATGCGCTTGTAAATCCTAATTGCCTTCCAGTTTCAAACAGTTCATCTAAAAGAGAAGAAGTTGAGTGTTGTTCACTAATAAATTGGAGATTATTTCCTCCCACCATATCCAATAAGATCATAGCATCAAATGTTTCATAAGTAGAATTATAGAAATTTTCGATATCTTGCACAAATTGACTAGAGCCTTCACACCAATCCCACAAT
>JAGXOB010000016.1:29062-33072 GCA_019894735.1 Promethearchaeota archaeon
TCGCTACCTTGATCTTCTGCATCGAAAAACAAAAACCAAATTTGAACAGAAAGTTCTTCCTTTCTTCCATATAACACTTCGGCAAGTTCTAGTAAAACTGCGCTTCCACTAGCTCCATCGTTCGCTCCAGGCACAGGTGAATCTGGATTTAACGAGTCTTTTGTAGCGTTAGCTCTAGAATCGTAATGAGCCCCTAAGATCACGATATTTGAAAAATTTTCGTTAATTTTAAACAAGACATTTTGGCACTCTACGGAATGAATTGTAAAATTATGAAGTGTATAATCAATCGCGGGATCGATTTGTTGAAATTTAGTGATAAAATATTGGGCACAATCTTCCCTACCTTGAGTACCCGGTATTCTATAATGGGTTGTATTGATGTTCATTTGGTCAGCTACGTAAGAAGATGCAGTATCGCCATCGAAGTGTAATTCAATGTCAATATTTGTGAACTTATTATTATTCAGGAAAAGGAAAATTGGAACAATGATAGAAATACCTACTATCAAAATTATAATTGTGATTGTAAGTAGTTTGTAAGATTTTTTTATTAAAACCACCAATAATGTTGCATGAAATTATAAACTATTATCTAACAAAATTAAAATAAAAAATAAAAAATTTGTGTTTAAGCGGGTTCGAAACCTAAATCCACTCTAGTTTCTCCTTTTAACTCTGTTTCAAGGAATTTAACTTTCACAGAAGTGCCAATTTTAATAGTATCTGGATGTTTTTCGTCAACTCCTATTAATTGTCCGGAAATCATTGGTCCTTCATCAAGTTTAATAACTGAAAAGCAATAAGGATTTTTAATAGAATAACCTTTATCGGACATAAAAGTTGCTCCTACGCCAATGCAAGAAAAAGCTGCTAATTTTCCGTTACCTGACATTTCAATCCATTCTAGGTTTGTGGAATTACATTTAATACATAGCTTTCTTGAGGGTACGTAACTCTCACCACAATCCTTGCACTTAGAGCCCATAAGTTTTTTACCCTGTAAATATTCTAGATAACTTTCCATCGTAAACTCTTTTTCATTTTCTGACACGATATACATCTCTATTTTTGATAAATAGTCACCACGCAAGTCGCCCCACTACCACCTAAATTATGTGTGAGCGCTTTTTCTACATCAAATTTTACTTGACGATTCCTTTCAGCGATTCCTCTCATTTGTTTGAATATTTCCACGGCTTGAGCTGCACCAGTGGCTCCTACAGGATGTCCTTTAGATTTTAGCCCTCCGGAAGTGTTCAAGGGTAATCGGCCATCCAATTTAGATTCACCATCGCGGACAGCATCAACTGCTTTACCTTTTTCGTAGAAATCTAAATCTTCCATTGCGATTAATTCAGCAATTGTGAAACAATCGTGCAATTCCGCTATCTGAATGTCTTTCGGAGCTAGGTTTGCCATTTGATAAGCTTGTTTTGCTGCTTCTTTCGTTGCTACAAAACTCGTTAGCACATCTCGATCGTGTAAAGATAACGCAGCACTACCTTGACCCGTCCCAGTTATCCAAATAGGTGTGTCAGTGAATTGTTTGGCTACATCTTCCGCAGCTAAAAATACGCATGCAGCACCATCAGTTACTAAAGAACAATCAAAAAGTCTAAGAGGGCTTGCAATCATAGGATTAGAGGAACTTTTAAGGAAATCGAATTCGTCTTTCCAATCTGGAATATCTCTGCCTTGTTCTTCCAATTTAGCTAACTTATTATTCATTAAATCTTTTATTGAGAGTTGCATATGAGCAAATGGATTTTGAGTCCCATTTTCGTGGTTTTTAATTCCAATTCTCATTAAATCTTCAGCAGTCGTTCCATATTTGTGGAAATGTGCTGAAGCGACAGCGGCATACAAACCAGGAAACGTAGCTCCAGCAGGATACTCAAATAAGTTATCTGATGCTGTAGCTAGAGTGTCTGTTACCAGGGTTGTAGATACCTCATTCATCGTTTCACACCCGCCAACCGCGATTACATCGTGTATACCCGAAGCTATTGCTAGAATCCCTTGCCTTAGAGCAACTCCACTACTGGCACATGCTCCTTCAAATCGTGATGCTGGTTTTGGAGACAATCCTACTAAATTTGCCATTTGAGGTGCAAGGTGTCCCTGATGATTAAATAGATCTGAAGAATAATTTCCTATATAACAAGCATCTACATTCTTAGGTTCAATTCCGTTATCTACCGTTTTGATCGCACTCAGCCAAGCATCGACCCACAAATCAGGATTTCTCTTTAGAGGGAATAATTTTCCAAATTGTGACATTCCCGCTCCAACGATCGCGACTTTTCTTGATAATTTTCCCATTTTTTCATCCTTACTTTTATTATATATTGTATTGATTTGAATTCATATAATTGAATTTTCGAAAAATTATATTTGTTATTGTTTTTAGAAAAAGTTAATTTTTCAGCAAAGCCTTAGAATTAGTTGAGAGTGCTCTAAAAAGATCCTTAACATTTTTATCTATCACTTCATATATTTACTTATGTCAAATCTAGAGCCAGTTAAATTCGATGATTATAAGGTTGGAGATTCCGCAAAATTCACAAAAACTATAACAGAAGAAGACGTAATGAAATTTGCGGAAGTTACTGGGGATTTCAACCCAATTCACGTAAATCCAGAATACGCAAAAACCCAAATGTTTGGAAAACAAGTTGCTCATGGAGCTTTGAGTTCAGGATTAATTTCAGCAGTCTTAGGAACTAAATTATTTGGTCCGGGTATCTTATATGGCGGACAAACAGTAAAATTCATAAAACCCGTGTTTTTTGGTGATACGCTAACCGCTATTGGTACGGTAAAAGAAAAATTTACTAAAAAAGATGGAAAATTAAAATTTATCATTGCTGAAACAATTGTGAAAAATCAGAATGATGAAATCGTAACTTCGGGAGAAGGTACAATAGTGTTCATGTAGTATCTTTTCTTTTTTTCTACTATAGTTAATTTATAATTTCAATAATTTTTTTTTAATAATTAAGCATATCAGTTAGTTAACAAAAACAAATTTAAATATTTGTAGAACATGTTTTATTTAATAGCTACAATGGTTCAAAAAAGATATTGAAAATGGATAATGACAATAAAAATCATCGTAAAGTGAAATGCGACCATTGTGGATATGCTTTTTACCCACCTTTTCAAAATGACTGTATCTGTATAAATTGTAAACTTTTTTCTAAAAACCTCTTTCGACTCGTATATGGGAACAACAATAATACCAAGGACGAAGAAAACAATTGCTTAAAATTCGAATCGAGCAAAAAAACCAAAGGAACAGTTAAGATAAAGATTCCTATCTTGCCTAAGAAGCTATTTTTTTACGGAATTGTTTCAAAAGAGAGAATTCCAATATTCTATAACGATAAAAAATCTAAGTATATTTTAGCGTTAACAAATGATTTAGATATTATTTCTGCGAGTATATTGTCGGGCACACTTGATAAAATGTTAATTTTTTTAGGAAACGGAAAGGGAGTAGAAGAAAAGAAGTTAATCGCTCATTTTCTTGAGAAAAATGGAGTTATACATATTCTTGCAGGTAATTTTTCAGATAAAGATAGTAATTGGATATTTAATCAAGTTTCGACGTTTTTCAATGACATGGTAAAAAAGGAAAAAATAAATATTAAAAAATTGACAGAATTTGAAAAACGCGAGATTTCAATTAAAATGAATATATTCATAAATAAGATAGAAGAAGCAGTTGAAGTAAAAGTTAAATTTGAGAAACCAAATTTCAAATATATAGACAATTGGCTCAGATTACATTATGTTGGATTATCCTCTGAATCGGTGGGTGTAATTTCGCTTCTTTTAGATAAAAAGAATATTCTAAAGTTTGAAGAGCAAAAACATTTTAAGCCTGATTTTGAAAACGATATATCTCAAGTAGTTGAAGAAATTATTGATTTCAGCGAATCAGTTATGACTGCTAAAATTGAGGTGATTTTGGCAAGTATTCTTGGAAATATGGAAGGTTATCC
>JAGXOB010000169.1 GCA_019894735.1 Promethearchaeota archaeon
TTTTTGAATGTTTTCGATAAAAAGATATCCTTTTTAGCATTAACAACGTTAACAACTTGCTCAAGTGTTAAATCTCCAGCTTTCTTTTCGGAACTATTGATGCTCCCTTTTTCAACACCTAATTCTTTTAAAAGTAGTGAAGCGGTACTTGGTGTTTCTACGAAAATTTCAAATTGTTTAGTCTCCGGATCACATTCGATTCTAACCGGAACGGTAAGACCTTTGAAAAGCATGGTCTTTTCATTAACGGCATCTACTACGTCCTTTATGTGTGCATAGGAAATCGATTCGATTACCTTTTTATGCCAGTAGGTCCTACGGCAGGACCAATAGGAGGACCACCACTCGCTGAACCGCCTGTTACGAGAGCCTTAACAACAACCTTGATTGTTTTACTCATTTTCCTCGTCATAAATTTGTATTTTAAATTGCAAATTCAAAACTATACATTCAAAGGCTAAGAACTATAAAAATAACGCTAAATCTTTCGACTTTTTTCATTCCAATATCTATTTTATATTGAAACCGTATTATTATTACGTTCTAAGTCCTTCAAAAGCGAATTTTGAACTTAGTAATTGTTAACAATGAAGTACACCTAAAAAATTTTATTAAAAAAAATCAAACTTATTGATCTGAATTTATTTATTTTATCAATGATATTATTAATTGAGAAAAAGTTAAGTATTATTTCAGAGCTAAATCTATTCAAATGGTAGAACTCTTTAAGGGTAAGGTTGCAACATGATAATTTGGATATTAAATAGTGATTCGGGAATCAAATTGCTCTATAAATCGTTTTTGAAAACAGATGCCGACGAAGATATCGTTTCTGGTTTTTTAACTGCCTTCCATCACTTCTCTATGGAAGAATTTCACCAATCGCTGGAATCTATAGAAATGGGAGGATTAAGATGGATATATACTTTGGTTCCGAAATTTAAACTGCTATTTGTTGCTGCTGATGTAAAAAGCGTAAAGACAGAGATTTTATCGGGGCGTCTTTACGTAATAAAAGAAGCTTTTTTAAAAGAGTTTGAACCGGTTTGGATAAAAAAGAAGCATAGTTGGGATGGAAATATGAACGTCTATTTACCATTTCTCAAAGTTATTGAAGATTATTACGGTCAATGGGAGGAAGTTGAATCGATAAGCCAAGTTGCCGATTTCTTTGACATTTTAGGAGTATTTCAACAGATTTTCATTATTTTAAGAAACATATTAGAGAATAAAATGTACGCGAAATCAAAAAATTTAGTTTTAAATCAAATAGAAAAAGCGTATAATAAATTAAAAACGCAAGAGGAATATAAGCAACAACCTGAGTTGGAAAACATTACGTTTACTCAAGAAGATTGGTTCAATATCATTGATATTAATTTGCTGAAATGTGAAAAGGAAGTAATTACTAAATATTTAAAGTCTATTCTATACGAAACCGTTCATATATTACACGATGTGAAAGGAAAAAATTTATGTTTAAAATATTTCAGCGAAGAAAAAGTGTATTCTTATATCTATAATAATATGGGCTTGCTAAAGGATTTGAATTTAGATATGTTTTTCTTAGAATTATTTATGTTAATCTAATTAAATATCCCAACCAAAAATCAGATTTAAACCTTGTACTGGTTAAATAGAACCTACAACAGATAATAAAGAGTTGAATTTTCTTATGAAAAATTCTTAAGCTTATTTCTCTTTTTATTTTGGATGTAACTTAATTATTGTAATCAAATTCAACATTATTGAGAAATCTGTTGTTTCTGGATCGTCAGTTTTCGGATTCCAACCGAAAAGCATTTTCGCTGCCTTTCCGTGGTTTACCACGTACCATTTCATAACATTGAGCTTTTGATCCTCATCAGTTACAAATTCTAATTGCGGTTGGAAACGGTGGAAGCCGTGTCTTACCGATGTAGCGTCTGGATATATATGTATGTTTTTTATCCACCCCGCATCTTCTCCTCTACTAGAGAAGATCGTTATTATTCCTTTTATCCAGTGGTATTCTAATGGTGTCCTCCTTTTTTTCCCAGTTATTCTTCCCTTTGTCGTTAGAATGAGAATTATCTTTCCAATACCAAAAAGGGGCAAAATCCTTAATCGATATAGAGGAAGTACTAGAAATTTATTTGCTATTCTCCACTTTCTAAGCGTTTTTTTCTTAACATTCTCATCTTCGTGATTTAAATTATAAAGCGGAGAACTTGGTCTTGGTAAAAGTTCTTCTTCGTTTGCTTTAACCTATTTTGAGGGAGTCATTATCGTTCTTCCAAATAATACTTTTTTTAATCTTGCTAATATGTCTTTAGAACGATTTATAGTTATAGTTATAGTTATAGATTATATTAAAGATTTTTAAACAAAGTAATTTTTAATAACTCGCGATGATTTTATTTTCAATTCTATTTTTAATAATAGGTTTTATTGGGCTATACATAGGAGCAAAATTCATAATAATTGGACTCGAAAATATTGCCGATCGCTTACATATTAGCCAAATAATGGTGGGTCTTACGATTTTAGCTATTGGGACCAGTTTACCTGAAATTGCCGTAAGTGTAATGGGTGCTTTTGATAAGCTTTTAGGTATTGATCCAAATATTGATGGAATAGTCATTGGAAATAAAGTAGGGTCTTTTTTAACACAGATCACTTTAATTATTGGAATTTTAGCAGTGAGTCAACCGCTCTTCGTTAGTAAGTGGGAATTGAGAAGAGAAGGTCCAATGCTTTTCATCTCTGTATTGATTTTTCTTTTTTTTTCCCTTGATGGTCTTATTACTCAATTTGAAGCGTTATTAATGTTAATTATATATTTCGTATACCTCATATTAATTATCTGGAGCGAAAAGCGTTTGGTAAAAACTAAATCGGAAGTTCGCTTTGCAGATAAACAACGCCTAGATCCAATGAGTTTTGAGGCAATTGAGAGCCCTCACAAAACATCTTCTCTTTTTAAAGATATCAGTTTTACTTTAATTGGTCTTCTAATTTTATTAGTCACAGCAGAATTCACATTACTCTCTGCTCACGATTTAGCAAGGGAGTTTAGCATTCCCGAAAACGTCATAGGAATATTAATCGTCGGCTTTGGCACAAGTCTGCCAGAATTAGTAGCTGATTTAACAGCCATAAGGAGAAAGTCTTATGGAATTGCTATAGGTGATATACTAGGCTCCAATATATGTGATATCTTATTAGCTACGGGTTCAGGAGCAATATTTGTTAATTTTAACGTTCCGATAGTAATTCTGATTTTCGATCTTCCTATTCTCTTTTTAGCATTATCAATTACAATATCTTTGCTATGGACCCACAAAACTTTGAAAAAATGGGAAGGAGCGTTATTAATTGGTTTTTATGGCATCTATGTAATCGTGAAATTATTATTCTTTCAAATATAATATTATATTGAAGCCTTTTCAGAACCTACAACATAGACGGCGACCATAATCGAGATTGTGTTTTAGATATTCGTCAGACAATAATTCCATAACTTCTTCATAATTCAATTCCATCTTAAAAACCTTATTGATTCTATCAGGAATATCCTCAATTTCTACTCCTGGAGTTGATACCAATCTAAAGATTTCGTCTTTAATTTCTTTAGATATTTGTACTGTCATATAATTATAATTAAGTAATTTGAATGAAAAATATTATCATTAATTTTGACTAAAAAAAATAACGTATAGAAAAATAACTAAATCTGTTCTAAAATAACCTCATGCTTAATTGTGCCTATTTTTTCAATAGAAGCCTCTAAAACATCACCAGGTTGTATCGGACCTATACCACTTGGAGTACCCGTAGCTACTATATCTCCTCTTTTTAAAGTTACAAACTTAGATAAATATTCTAGCATTTGAGGGATTTTAAATAACATATGTTTAGTATTCGAGAATTGTTTTATTTGTCCGTTAACTTTTAATTGAATAGATAAGTTATGTGGATCTGAAATTTCACTACACGGCACGATTCTCGGACCTATAGGTCCAAATGAATCGAAATTTTTGCTTCTATACCAGGGTAAATTTATATCTCTATCCCTTTTTTGCATAATCCTAGCTGTTAAATCCAGAAAAACTGTGTATCCTTGGATATAATCGAACGCGACCTCTGCTGAAACATTTTTACACGTTTGAAAAATAATAAACGCGAGTTCAACTTCATAATCTACTCTATTATACTTTTCACTTTCATAAAGTATTTTCGGATAAATTATTGGCTCATTATCAGTAACAAGCGTATTCAGAGTCTTCACGAAGAATACGGGTTCTGTAGGAATGGGTGCGTTCGTTTCTTTTATATGATCTAAGTAGTTACGTCCTAAACACAAAATTTTCGTTGGATTAATTGTAGTATTTCCAATTTTTACCATTTAGCTCACCTTCTCTTCTAAAATAACTTTATTTGTTAGAGTACCAATTTTTTCAATCGATGCTTCTATAGTGTCTCCCGGTTTGATTGGGCCTATGCCCGACGGTGTTCCTGTTGCGACAATATCTCCAGGTTCCATAGTAAAAAATTGTGAAATATTTTCTAAAAGCTCAGGAATCTTAAAGAGTAGATGCTTTGTATTTGACGATTGCTTAATTTCTCCGTTTAGGTTTAACTCGATTTTAAGATTGTGTGGATCTTTGATTTCTAGATGATCTACGATTCTTGGGCCAATTGGACCAAAAGTATCAAATGATTTGGAGCGAAACCAAGGTAATTTTGAGATGATATCTTTAACTTGTATCTTTCGAGCAGTTACATCATTGAATACAGTATAGCCTAGAATGTGATCGTACG
>JAGXOB010000170.1:0-2054 GCA_019894735.1 Promethearchaeota archaeon
AATAGTACTCGTGCTCAACTTTTACGTTGCCAAAGAATTTCTCAATTATGTCATTCAGCCCCGTACTATCTTTCAAGTGAATTTCAAGTGGAAATATCTCAGTATGTTTGAGCGACTGGGTGTAAAATTCAACGTTAGCTCTAGTTAAATACACAATTTTTTCATCGACATCTAAATCCTGGACTACATAAGTTTCAGCTTCATAAAGATATACTGCTCCCGGGTGTAAATCTCGAAAAACATAACTTTCGTCTTCAACTGTTAACAGTTCTTCAAATCCACTCTTCCTAAGGATTACTTTATAGCTTCTAGAGGAAAGTGCGTTCAACCCGTACTTCTCGTTAGGAAAAAAGTCCCCCTTCCAATAGTACTTGTCCATTCTCTTCATCAACAACGATTCAGAAACTAAATCATTAATACAATTGGCAAATATCTCCTTATCTTCAATTCCAAATTTCTGAAATTCATCTACGCTTATAGGAATTTCCTTAGCAGCACAGCATAAATGATTTTTTAAAATATATTTATTTTTTAAGGTGATTAGTACTTCTTCTTGAATATTTCCAAATAATTTCTCATGATTATGGACATAAAACAAATCTAAGGGGTTTTGCATTGGAATAAAGGTTGAAATTGATAATTCAGAGCCTCTACCAGAGCGACCAATTTGTTGTTTGAAGCTTGAAATAGTTCCGGGAAAACCAGAACTAATTGTAGCGTCTAGGGAACCTATATCTATACCCAATTCGAGAGCATTTGTAGAGCTAACTCCCAATATCTTCCTGTTTTTAAAATTAACTTCAATTTCTCTTCTTTTTTTTTTACTAATACCTGCCCTATAGCTATGAATTTTGTCTTTTAACAAGGGTAGAGCTTTCCTTGTCCAGATGGCTTGCAATTCAGCCATCTTTCTTGATAGTGTGAAAGTTAAGGTCTGTATCCCGCTTTTGTATTTTAAATGAGTAATAAATAGATTTTTGGTTTCTTGATGAGCAGATCTATATTTTCCCGAAGCCTTATCATACGGTAAATCCCATAGTATCACTTTTTTTGGTCCCGATGGAGAATCGTCTTTATCAATGACTACAAAGTCTTCGCCAATTAACTTTTCGCAGAACTCTTTTGCGTTGTTAATTGTAGCACTTGACAATATCCAAATAGGTTTTACTTCAAAAACATCAAGAATTCGCTTCAATCGTCTTAAGAGTAACGCAAAATTAGACCCAAAAATACCTCTGTATATATGAATTTCGTCGAGTACGATATATTTTAGATTACTACAAACCCTTCTCCATTTTTGTTTGAACCACGGTAAATAGAAGTGTAAGCCATACGGATTAGTGATTATTATATTTGCACTTGCTAATACTCGCCTTTTTTCTTCGGGGGTAGTATCTCCATCGTAAACACCAATACGATAATCTTTTATGTGAGTCTCGTTTAGCATTTCTTTTAATTGAGAATGTTGATCTCGAGCTAAAGCTTTAGTAGGAAATAGATATAACGCTGTAGTTTTTTCGTTGTTTAAGAGGCAATCTAATATAGGTAAATTATAGCATAAAGATTTTCCTGATGCTGTGGATGTAACAATAACAGTATTATTACCTTGTCTAATTGAATTTATAGCCTCGGCTTGATGTCGCCAAAGATTAATTCCTTTAGTAGTTAACCATCGTTCCAATCTTCTTCTTAATGACTTATCCAAAGCCTCATAACGAGCCTTCAATTCGGGGATATGTTCAATGTGAGATATTTGGCCGCAATAAAAATCTTGAGACTTGACAAATTTAAGAAAATCTTCAAAATCAACCATGAACTCGTACAAGAGATTTAATGAACTATATGAATTAAAAATTCAAAGGATATATGATTTTATAATTTTTAAGAAACTCCAAAAATGTCACATTTTTTAACAAAGAATACTTACAATTTAAATTATGGAATCGAATGCTAAAAAGGAAGAAGATTTTGATTCTCCTACTTTAATTAACTACTTAAGGCAAGACATTCCTATTGAAGAAATTAGAGATTATTCGTCATCAGGAAGAGTAGAG
>JAGXOB010000170.1:2152-4800 GCA_019894735.1 Promethearchaeota archaeon
ACCTACTTTAATTAACTACTTAAGGCAAGACATTCCTATTGAAGAAATTAGAGATTATTCGTCATCAGGAAGAGTAGAGAGTATTGATTTTGTAAAAGGTTTTGCTATAGTCTTCATAATATTGGCTCATTATGCTGCTGCTTGGTTGAATGAAGATTGGTATTTTGTGTACGGATTAGCATTTATGTTTCTAGATTTTTTAGGTCCATCACTCTTTATTTTTCTGTCCGCTTTAAGCGTGGTTTTTACGGTAAAGAGAAAAACAGGAAAAATGCCTGAAAAACTTATTAGAAATCGCGTATTTTCAAGAGGGTTTATAATCATGGTGATTGGAGTGTTAATAAACCTGACAAACCTCACAGAAACTAGTTACTCCTTCCCGCTATATCTATGGGGCTGGAATATCTTATTTTTTATGGGATTTTCTCAAATTTTTTCGTATTACGCATTAAAAATAACAAAAATGCCCCGCGCCCTTATTGGAATATTTATTATCTTTTTAACCCCCACCATAAGAGCTTTTCTGTATAATGAACAAGATACAAATTTGATAGTGGGGTTTTTTCACTTTATTGTAACCTCAGCTAATCCATCCGTCACACTTTTACCTTGGCTTGCGATATGCTTTATTTCTACAATTTTTGGGGAATATCTTTATGAGGCGATGAATGAAAAATCAGAAAATGTCTATAAGGGATTATTTCGTGTCTTCTTTACATGGGGCATTTTCCTTATTCTAGCTGGAGTTATATTAGGGTATTCGCTACAAACGTTTTATTCCATGAATAAAGATGAATATGGCCACCTACTGCTATTGGAAATAGCTAACGACCAGAATTTTTTTTACTTGCCAGGTATGCCTGATTTTTTAATTAGAGGAACTGCGTCTAACATGTTATACAATCTAGGTGCTGCGCTTACAATAATTGCTGTTGCTTTTTATTTCATCGATTTAAAAGGAAAATCTAACAATATCGTAAGAATGTTTAAATACTATGGGAAAATTTCTTTGAGCCTGTTTATGGTGCATTTTATCTTCATGCCCTTATATGCTGGGCAGTTAAATATTTTTTTATTCCCAGTTTTTTATATTGCGAATGTTGGTTTATTAGGGTTTTTGATGTATATATGGATAGAATATGGAAAAGGCGTAGGATCACCTGAGTGGTTAATGGTTCAAATTAGCAGGATTGGACAAAAAACCGGGGAAAATATTAAAAAAACCTCGAAATTTGCTGTTGAAAAAACCAAAAAATCGATTGAAAAAAGACGGACCTAAATCTTATTCATATTTTTTTTTTAATATAGAAGTTTAAGGTTCAAAAGTACAACAGTAAATTCCCCACCTACTAAAATATAAAAATAATTACCCGTTATTGAGATCAATTTAATCCTAAATAAACGAAATATTTTTTCTTTGAAAAATGTCTAGTTCTGAATGGAATAAAGTTGATTTTCAAGCTTTTATAGATAAATTTAGTAAGAAAGCAATTATCGATAACGCGCCAATCGTGCTTTACACGAAGAAAGATAAAGAACACGAAGCCTTAAACTCGTTGATAAGTTTTTTCTTTCTTACTGGAGGTTTATTCATTTTCGTTTCTTTATCGTTTTTTTTTGATTTAGTTAGATTTTTTGCTATTCTCTTTATTGCAATAATCGTTATTGCAGCAATAGCGGATTCACTTTTGATTTTTTATTACCTTCGTTCTCACGTACCAATCAGACCGTTAGAAAATTGGATTGAAGTCTATGAAGGACCCACTCAAGGAGAAAATGTGTTTTATTGCTTTTCTTATTATCCTGTGTTTTCGGGAAAATGTCACCCTAATAAAGCAAAGAATGTGTTGTACAAATTACTCCAGGAAGAATTATTCAATGGTAGTATAGATATCACTCAGATTGAAGTTTATTTACGATTTGATTTAACCAATTTAAAAAATTATACTATTATCGGATATTATTTTCAATACGGAGAAGGAATTCCATATAACAGTGCGAAAATCAACAGAAATTCATGGAAGTTTTTCCCAAAAGATCAGACTAAAAGCGAAAATTTTATTGCAGTAGCAAATTGGGATCATCAATACGAGTGGCGAAACGATTTAGAATTAGATTACGATAAATTACATAGCTACGCACCTTGGATTATCCAGAAATGGGACGAATCAAACTTAAAACCTTTAACTAAAATATTCAAAACCGAAGTTAATTGGGATTTAAGAGGAATGGAATCTTTACCGAAGTTAAAACCATGGGTGCCTAATTTCGAAACGACTTCTTTTGATAGTTTTAAGGCATATAAGGACCTTCAATTGATGAATGATGCTATTGAAAAAGTTATAGGTAAAGATAGAAAAATAGAAAAATTAAAAGACATTAAAAAGTATATCTTAGAATTTAAAGCATATCTAAGAGACCTTAAAGATCACTAATTAAAAAAAAACTTATATGAGATAATATTATGGAATCATTACAAACGCTTGAAAGACTTAATATTGGAACTAATAAAGTCTTTTATGATAAAAAAACAGAAGTTTTGTCAGTATACCTTCCCGATTTTGTTTTTATTGGGACCTATAAGAAATCTGTGCGCATTGAAATCATTTTAGATGACATCTACAAATCTCTTGGTGAAATTCAACTTA
>JAGXOB010000171.1 GCA_019894735.1 Promethearchaeota archaeon
ACATTATCATTATAAGGATTGGATATGCAAAGGGTTGAACTAGTTCAGGCATATAACGAAAGTTCATGCCATAAAACCCTGCTAAAAACGATAAAGGGATGAAAATTGTTGAAATTATTGTAAGCACTTTCATAATGTCGTTCATCCTGTTGCTTACACTAGATAAATACATATCTAACATCCCAAAAATGATATCACGATAGTTTTCTAAAAGATCAGAAATTCTAAATATATGATCATAGATATCTCTTAAGTAAATCTGTAACTCATCTCTAATCAGATTCGATTGCTCTCGTTGCAGTTTGTTGATCACTTCTCTTATGGGCCAAATTGATTTTCTTAACTCAATTGACGATCTTTTCAATTGATAAATAAGTTGTAAAGTTTCTGGTTCAGGATTTCTTATTAAAATATCCTCCATATTTTCTATATCCTCACCTACTTTCTCTAACACGATAAAATAATTATCAATTATAATATCAATTAAAATGTAAAATAGATAATCCGCTTTCATTAGACGAACTCTTCCTTTTGGAACATGAATCCTCTCGTAAATTGGATTAAAAAGGTCAGTATCCCTCTCTTGGAATGAAATTACATAATCCTCTCCTAAAACGATCCCAATTTGTTCATATTCGAATTTATCCTCCTCTATATTCCAAATTAATTTTTTTATTACAACAAAAAGATAACTCCCATAATCTTCTAGTTTAGGTCTCTGATTTGGGCTTAGAATATCTTCTAGAACAAGTGGGTGGAAATTAAATTGACGACCAATTTCTTCAATAACCTTTACTTCTGCAAGACCGTATACATCTATCCATCTAATTAATTTTTTTTCAATTTTGGTGAAATCTTTCTGAATTTCGCTCGTTTCTTGAAAATCATAAAATTCTTCATTATAATCTGTTATCTTGATTTTAGTTTTTTCTTTTACTTTATCTCCAGTATATATTAAAGACCCTGGAGGCAGACCAACCTTCTTTTTCCTTTTTTTGCTGGAAGGAATCACATCTTTTAAGGGTTTTGAAATCTTTTTCAAAAATTCCACCTTTATTTTCTAAAGTGAGTTTTAACTAATAATTTAATTAACCAAATTTTATAATAAAAGTTTTCTTAAATTTCTAATATAAAACTTAGAATCTAAAATTAATAATAATCGCGGAGATAATTGGTTTCCTATGAAAAGGATTTATAAAATAATTATATGGATATTGTTTGGAGGACTATTTGTATTAGTTTATTATTATTTTGGCTTTGAGCAATTATTAGTAAATATTTTACTTTTAAACCTGGTAGCCTATGTTGTAAAATCTGTATCAATTGATGTTTTTCAGAGTTTGGTTAAAAATTTATTAGTCCGTTATATTGTTATGTTAATTATAAATATCGTATGGCTTATATTTCCATTTTGGTTAATCTTTGAATTGTCAGAAATTTATTTTGTAGCAATTATTTCTTTTCTGGTTGTAGCAATATCTCTAACATTTCAAAATGTAATTAATAATATTGCCTCGGGAGTAATGCTTTTATCATCAGGAGGTTTTGAGGTGGGTGATCTAGTTGAAATCAATGGAATTATAGGAATTGTTAATGAAATCACTTTAAATAATTTAAAACTAGTAGATTTTGATGGATCAATCACTTATATTCCAAACAAAATCGCCTTTAATTCATCAGTTGTTCGGTATACTCATAAACCAATAAAAAAAGAAAAAAAATTAGAAATTTCAGATGTTGTAAAAAGTCTTGGAAAAATTATTACTAAGGAAAAAAAGTTAACTCGTTATATTAAAGTAGTTGAACTTTTAGGTTCAATAGATTCAGAACAACTTGAAGAATTATTAAAGCCAATATTTGAAAAATATGAACCGATTTTTGGAATAAGACCATATTTCTATGCTAATAACACAGTCAGTGCAATAACTATTCGTTTAAGTATTACTATTCAAATTCTTACAGAAGATCCCAAATTAATCTTAACTTATATGGATCCTTTTATGAAAGAAATTCTATTCAAAATTTATGAAAAAGATATAAATTATGGATGGAAAGCAAATGAAAAAAATAATCAAGAAATAGCAAGGAGGTAGTTTATAAATGGCTCTTTTTAAGGAAAATTTAGAAGCACTAGTTTATCTATTAATTATCAGTGCGGGCCTTTATCTTTTGAATAAGTTGATCTCTGCGATATTTGGAAAAAGTAAAAAAATAACACTTAAGCAAAAAATGATTGTCAATTTTTCTTTAAAAATTGGTACTGTTCTCATAGTAGTATTTTTCGTAATTGAAGGATTTCCAGTTATTTCTTTAATTGACCCAACTTACACAGCTGTATTTACTGGAGCGATTAGTACCGCTATAGCATTCGCGTCAAGCGGTATATTTGCAAATTTCTTTTCGGGAATTATCATGATGTTAATAAGACCTTTTGAAATCGATGATTTAGTCAAAATCGAAGGAGATAAAGGTATTATACGCGCAATAAATATAACTAAGTTGAAATTAGAAACGTTTGATAATATTATAATTGAAAAATCAAATGCTCAAGTTCTTTCATCAAAAATAGTAAATTATACAATCAAACTCGGTAAAAAGAAGACTTTAGAAGATTTTAAAAAGAAAATCTTAGCCCCTCAGGATATTGGTTTCAAAGGTATTTATGAAGATCTTTCGAGTTCTAAAAACGAATTTGAAGATAATCTAAAAAAAGCTTACGAATCCTTTTCAACGAAATACTATCCAAAATTATATAATTTTACTTTTAGAATGGCATTTCCATATCGGGGATTTCGAGTAATCATTGATAAAGTAGCAGAACTTTGTGCTTCATACCAAGAGAAGAACATTTTTAGAATTAAACCCCAATTTGATATAGTGGATTATAATATAAGCATAGCAGTTAAATTTCGATTATTAACATTTAATGCCCAAAAAATATTTGAATTTCAACCAAAATTTGCGGACGATGTTTTTAATATAATTCATACATATAAAATTTCATAAAAAGAAAAGAATACTTATCCTTTCTCTAATTTCAACCAAACACTCTTAAATTAAGCCTTTCCGCCTTTTCTCCCGATTTTGCTAAAATAGGTTTTTTTTTTTTGGTTTAACGGTTTTATAAAACCAAGTAAATCGTCAAAGACTACTGTTTGATGTAACTGAGGCCGAAATATAAATTTATAATATTTTATTTTCCAATAAAACCGTAGACTATTAAGGTACACTTTTAATTCGGATATTTGCTCTGTTTTGATTTCTGTAAATGTATTTATTATGGTTTCTTCCGTATTGAATTCTATATTTCTTTTGAGTAAAGAACCTTCGTTTTTCAAAAGATAGATAGTACCATTTAGATAAGTGCTATTTTCCTCATTGTATGTCAGCCCAAGATATTGAGCATACAAGTTAAAGTATTGGCGTATCTTAGTACTTAGGTAATTTTTTTGAATTACATCTCGGTTTTTATCTTTTACTAATGTTTTTAGCTCTGTTTCTTCCATTTCTATCTTATTTTTTTGCAGTATCTCATAATATTTCACTTGGAGGTTTGTAAAAATTAGCATCTCTATGTCATTATAAAAATCTTGAACTTCGCGAGCTAAAATTCTATCATCTTTGACGTGATCCCAGATAATGAAGAAAAGTACAGCAATTGAGACTACTAAACTTAAATATACAAGTATATCCTCTGTTGGCATAAGATTAAGATGTTTTTTTCATAATTATAACTTATATAAAGTATAAGTTAGTTATTTATAGATGTTTATTGTTTTTAAATTCAACATTAATATCTTTCTAGGGAAGAACAGCTTGGTATTATTGTTATTAATGAGAATATGTGGATAAACTATTAGACTATTCTATTTAGAAATAATCAAAGAATTAGTGATAGAAATAATAGAGTATTAAACAATGAAAAAAAGTTGTATTCCGGGATAATATAAATTTTAAAAAATTTATTTCTTTTCTACGAATTTATTCTTTCAAATTCAAGTTATTTTAGGTTATTAATTTTAACAAAATAAATATAAATATCTGTAGATTAAATTACATAATGAAATTTAGCAAAATGACGTGATTTAAGTTTGTTTGACAAAAATTATTTGGAAAAAATCAGAGAAGAAAAAGAAAAATGGGAAGAAAAGTTAAAAGAATCAAAAGAACGAGATGTAAAATTCGTAACTGATTCTGAAATTCCTATAAAGAGACTATATACTCCACTGGATGTTAAAGGAGATTATTTAGAAAATGTAAATTTTCCGGGTCAAGAACCTTTTACAAGGGGTGTTTATCCAAGTATGTATCGTGGTCGATTGTGGACTATGAGATTATTTTCTGGACACGGAACTCCAGAAGAAACTAACCTGCGATGGAAGTATTTATATGAAAATGGCGAAACCGGATTTAGTGCTGCTGTGGATGCACTTACGTTTAACGGAATTGATCCTACAAATCCCGATGGTGCGCCTGAAGTTGGAACATCCGGTGTTCCATTATATTGTATTGACAGTCTTTTTGCTCTTACAGAAGATATCCCAATTGATAAAATTAGCGTAGCATTGGTTGTAGAGCCTTTTACAAGCGCTCCCGTTTGTGCAATGTATTTCAACGTGGCAAAAATGCGGGGTTATGACTTAAAAAATCTAATGGGAACAACGCAAAACGATATTTTAACTATGACCGTCGGATACATCCCTTACAAGAACAGTCCACCAAATCACCTATTACGAGTGGCGTGCGATTTTATTGAATGGACGGTAGCTCAAAAAAATGTTCCGATGTGGCATCCTAT
>JAGXOB010000172.1:0-2362 GCA_019894735.1 Promethearchaeota archaeon
ATTTATAATTCATCATTAAAATATTATTTGAAACCGATTCTAACGAGAATTGATTGGAAAAAAGTGTTAGATTCCTTTCATCCTTTTAGAGAAAATTCTTCAAAGAATAGTTGAGCTAAGGATTTTAATGTTTTTTCTCTTAATTTATCATTATACAAACGAATAGTATCTGAAAATTCTATTTGTATCGCTTGACTACCTTTAATTCGACTAGCTCCATATTTTTGTATTGTGTATCCGCCTGTTAAGACATATTCTTTCCTTGTATGATGCCCTGGAGCAATTGGTATAGATAAACCATTGAATTTTTTAACTATTTTACCCCGGAAATTTTTACCCCAATCTTTCTTAGGTAATTTATCTGGAAACATAGATTCCAAATTATTAGTGCCTAAAACCAATTCCACATCACGAAATCCTTTAGGTCTTTTGGATTTTTCAAAACCGTGAATATCAATAAGTAAGGATCGATTAAATTTGTTTAAATTGTAAGAAATTAATTTATGAATCTTACTATGATAAGATTGGTATACCTCTCTAGCCAAACTGGATTTTGAGAAACAGGCTTCTGATTCTTTTCTATTAAAATCTATTTTCACTCTTTTAATTTTTGAAATAATATAAGAAGGCGTCCTAATATCTTTGGAAGTCAGCTGGAAAAGGTTATTAATATTTTCTATCAAATCAAATGCTAACCTCACTGTATCCTTGTCTACCCCATGAATGCCATTCACCCTGTCAGGAATATTATCAAAATTGGTTGTGCCACCGTGAGGAACTGAGAAAATTAATGGTATTGTCCCCTTTCTACATTCAATATAATCTTGAAATTTGACAAAATTCACCTTTAAATTCATTCGTAATATCTATTAGTAAAAAAAGAAATAAAATATAAAATAATAGGTTTAAAGATATTATGTTATTGTAAAAGCGCGTAGGATCATAAACACAACAATCCACAAGGAAAATCCTAGGATGCCGAAAATATAATAAGCCCAAATGTTTTTATCTTTAACAAAGATTTCGTGACAAAATATCCAAGAGATAATACCACCAAAACTACCTATAATTAGATCAGTTGTCATATTTTGCCAACTATCTGGACGTCCTTCGAACTTCCAGCCAAGATCGATAAATACAAAGTACTCTAAAGCTTCCCATAGGATTAATACACCCAAAGTTAAGATGAAAACAAAGAGTAGGGAAAATAAAGGTGTTTTTCCTTTGTGTTTTGGGATAGTATAAAATAAGCTGAAAAAAAGGAACACGCCAATCCCAAAGCAGAGGTGCCCGATTGAGTAAAAATCGAACCACGCAATCCCCACATTGGAAGGATCTGTAGCAAACAAATCTACAAAAAGCATATTTTTCTCACTTTTTATTTTTATTAAATCATTTTTGAATTATAATTATAATTTAGTATAGATTCTATATTTTTAATATAACAAATTATTATTATGTGTTTGCGAAAAAAAGTTGCATTTGTAGTATATTATCAAAAACAAAATATCTACAGCTTCAATGCTTTAATAGCTGCTATAGAAACGGATCACAGGTTAGATGATATCGAAATTTACTTTATTCGCGGTTTTGAGAATCTCTATAACAAGTTAGAAGAAATCATTGATTCTCATACAATAACGATTTTAGGAATCTCCTTCTTTACCACTCAATTATGGGAGATTAGTGATTTAATAAAATCTCTACGAGACAAATATGAGAATAAAGTTATTTTTATTGCAGGAGGATCACATCCAACGGGAGATCCCGATGGAACTCTTAAAATGGGTTTTGATTTAGTTGTGAGGGGAGAGGGGGAAGAAACTTTAATAGAAATTCTTAATAACGTTAAGAATGATGAAAGTCTTAATGAAATTGAAGGAATTGCCTACTTCGGCAAAGACGATACACTAATTTTAACTAAAAAGAGGAAATGGATCGATTTAAATAAATATCCTCCGTTACCAAGTAAACACGTTAAATATGGAGCTATTGAAATAACTAGGGGTTGTCCTTATGTATGCTATTTTTGTCAAACCCCTTATATTTTTGGGACTGCTCCAAGACATAGAAGCATTAAATCTATATGTGATGCTGTTAGGATTATGAAGGAATATGAAAAAACAGACATTCGGTTTATAACTCCTAATGCTTTTTCCTATGGTTCACAAGACGGAAAAAGGCTGAATCTTCCAGCAATAGAACAGCTATTAATTAATATTAAAGAGATAATCGATCCTGAAGGGAGGATTTATTTTGGATCTTTTCCTTCTGAAGTTAGACCTGAGCATGTAACTGAAAAGACATTAGGATTAGTTCTAAAATACGCTGCTAACGATAACATCGTAATTGGTGCTCAATC
>JAGXOB010000172.1:2461-4570 GCA_019894735.1 Promethearchaeota archaeon
TGAGCATGTAACTGAAAAGACATTAGGATTAGTTCTAAAATACGCTGCTAACGATAACATCGTAATTGGTGCTCAATCAGGGAGTCAAAAAATACTAAATTCGTGCAATAGAGGTCATTCAGTTGATGATGTCTATAACGCAGTTAAATTAACGATAAAAGCTGGACTTATCCCAATTGTAGACTTTATTTTTAGCTTACCGAATGAAACAGATGAAGATGTAAATTTCACAATCAATTTTATGAAGGAGCTGTCGGATGTAGGAGCGAAAATTCATACACACACCTTCATGCCCTTACCACTTACAGTATTTGCTAACGAAACCGTTAAAAAAATTAACGAAAAAACAAAAAGGATAATTTCAGAATTAAACTCAAAAGGATTGGTTTATGGAGATTGGAGAAAACAAGAAAAGATAGCAAAAAATATTGCCAGTTATTTTAAATTTAAGAAATCAAGCGATTGAAAATAGGTGATTCTCTTGTTTAATAAACCCTTCCGTAATAAGTAGATTCAGAATTTCTTTTAATTTTATTGAATTGATTTCTAATTCACTTAACATTTCTGTTTCAGTTAAACTACTGCTTGCGATGAGGAGTTTCAAAATTTTTCCTCTAATTTCTCGATTTGATCCTTTAAATTTTGATTGTTTTCTGTAATGGACGCTCCTTTTATTCAATTCAGGATGAGTTTTTTTTAACATAACGCCGTAATCCATAAGAGCGTAGTACCATTTTCGCACATTAGAAGGATCTAGAGTTCTTCTTACAATTGGCATGATGTTGCCGTCATCAATTGATGTTTTGCCAGGAAAAAAGAAATAGATATAAACTCGTCTAATGTTCACCTCAATAAAATAGGTGGGTATATTGAAAGCAAATGCTACAATCGATGAAGCTGTATTATGACCTATCTGAGGAAACGATTTTAATATTTCAACATCAGCAGGTAATATTCCTTCAAATTCTTTTACGACCTTTTCGGATATGGTTTTTAACGCAACGGCTCTACGGTTATACCCTAAGCCTTGCCAGACTTTTAACACATCATTCAGTGGTGCATTTGCTAAAGATTGGAAATCAGGAAACTTTTGGATGAATTGCTGGAATTTTTCGACTACTCTACTGGTTTGAGTCTGTTGTAACATCATCTCTGAAACAACAACATTATAAGGGCTAATTTCTTTCCTAAAAGGAAAATCTCTTCCATATTGTTTAAAATACGAATATATTATTTTTTGGAAAGTGTTAATAACCTTTTGATTTAACCCTTCTTTCTTATACAATTGATGAAATTCGGTAATAAGAATTTGTTAGCACCTATTATAGTAAGAATTAATTAAAAGAAAAAAGTATTGAGTTTACAATAATATTTATGTGTTTAGTCCTCTGAATCTTACAAATACGAGCTGTTTTCATGAAATTAAAAGATTCTGCTAATGCGGTGAGATACGAAATGTTATACAAAATTGAAACATTCTTATCGTTCCGCATGAAAAGCTTTTCTAATTCTTTCTCAACTTGCTTAACACTTATAGATGATGTTTTTTCTCTTGCTCTTGCGATAATTTTTTGAATTGATTCATTAAATTGTATTTCCCGGATGCTTGTAGTTAAAGAACTTACCACGATTGTATACATAATAACCGTGTCAAAATCTGCACCGTGCATTGCTGCTAATTTGATTTGAATATCTTGATATATCTCCCTTAGGTGATTTTCATCCACGCCCTTAATTCTTTTAAAAGGCGCAAAAAATTTCATGTATTCACCTTCTAAAAAGAGATGCATATTTTGGTTAAACAGATTTTCGTATTTCTTGATGATCTGACCCGAATTTTTAATTTTGATTGAAACCTCAGGTGTTCTACCTTTGATCGTATCGCTCCCACTCTTATAAAACTGCTGTTTAATAAGGTTGTCTGTTGCGTCGTATAAACGCTTCAGCTTAGCATCTATAGTAAAACACCTAAATTAAATTCTAAAATTTAGCTAAAATTATAATGAAAGCAATTCATTTTATTCTTTTCGAAAACGATTCATAATCATAACAATTTCAAAATCTAATAGATAAAATTATTTATTAAGAACAGCTTGGGTAGCATAGTTA
>JAGXOB010000173.1 GCA_019894735.1 Promethearchaeota archaeon
GACGGGAAACCATATGATGATAAACATAAATGTATAGGTTGTGGTGTCTGTGTTCACCATTGTCCCGAAAACGCTAGAACTTTAAAACAAACAGAGCTAAGAGAAATTTATCTCCCCCCATTGGTAATTAAAGATTAGCATTCCTATGGTAGATATCTGCTTTGCATGAAAAAGATAAAAGAATGTAAATTATTATTTATTTCTGCCCACAGGATTTTCTAATCTTCCACTAATACCAAACTTTCCTGCCCATTTTCTTACAAACTTATTGCGACCATTATAAGTAGCATCTTGAATAATAACTACTGGAACCATAAAAAGAGCAATTACAAAAGGCATGAATGGCCAAGCGATGAGGTTAATAATATAGATAATTGAACCTACATCGTGAATTGAAGTAAGATATTCAGATAGTAATTGAACGATACTGATGATTACAGAGATACCTGCGTATCCTTTAAGAAAATATAAATAATAAGTTCCAATCGATCTAACCTCAATTGGGTAAGAACCGTTTATAACTTTCTTTTGCTGTTTATTAGAATATTCAATACCTGAATCAATTAAGAAAAAAGTAGCAGAAAAAGCTGCAATTCCTATGGCAGAAACAAGGGGAAGGAGTATTGTTATTGTAAGAATTTGTAATACGGCGGATGAAGCCCCTGATTGGAACGTGGGGGTAAAAATTAAATTATGAATCACTGTTTCTTCGCTTAAAATGATTGCAATATTAAAAGCCATTAACGCAGGAAAAATTGATTTAAGAAATGCTCTTCTAAATTCTTTTGGTCGTTCACGTTCTTCGATTCCGTATATCAAATTCCTTCCAATAATTTTTTTATGAAGGAGTATCAAAAGTGGCGTAAAAAGATATCCTCCTAAAAAATACGCTAGTATAGAAAGAATTGGAATTAATAAAAAAATTAGAATCGTATCGAACCAAAAGTTTTGAGTTAAGATAGTATATATATTGAATGACCCTGAAAATTGTGCAGTCAAAACGAGATTGAAGCTAAACAATACGATAAATGCAATCCATACCATCAACCATTTCTTATATCTTTTTAATAATTCAATCTTCATAATCTATTCTACTTAATTTTTATTTTAATATTATAATCTTAATCCTAGATTTATTTAAAAGTTATTTATCAGACATCTTATAATCTTTTTTTAACAGAAATGTTCAAAAATTTCGCAGAGAGTTAATTACCAAACTATCAATAACTATTATAACAAATCCCAAATTAAATATTATAATAATATAAAGAAGCTATCAGAAGGGTTTGTATCAATGCAGAAAAAGAAAGTTGTTATAATAGGAGCTTTAGGAATGGATTTCCACGTATTTAACACTGTTTTTCGAGACAATAAGGAATACGATGTAATCGCGTTCACTATAGCGGGAGAACAAAATGTTGGAACAGTAGAAGAGACACAAAGGAAGTATCCCGCAGAGCTAGCGGGTAAATTGTATCCGAAGGGCATCCCAATGCTTCCCGAAGAACATCTAGAAGAAATAATAAAGCATCATCAAATCGATGAAGTGGTATTTGCGTACTCTGATGTATCTCACGAAGAAGTCATGCACAAAGCATCTCGAGCGTTAGCCGCAGGTGCAAATTATCGATTAATATCTGGAAAATTTACGCAAATTAAATCTAATAAACCAGTTGTGGCTATTTGTGCCGTTAGAACGGGATGTGGTAAAAGCCAAGTTTCTAGAGCAACCTATAGGTATTTAATGAGTAAAGGATTTAAGGTTGTAGCAGTAAGAGAGCCAATGCCATACGGAGATTTAATAAAACAAAATGTCATGCGTTTTGAAAAATACGAAGACCTAGATAAATATGAATGTACAATCGAAGAGCGAGAGGAATACGAACCTTATATTGAGCAAGGGCTTGTTATTTATTCAGGGGTAGACTACGAAAAAATCGTCAGACAGGCAGAAAAAGAAGCAGATGTTATTATATTTGATGGGGGAAACAACGAACTCTCGTTTTATATACCAGATTTACTCTTTATCGTAGTGGATCCTTTAAGACCAGGGCACGAAATGAAATATCACCCCGGAGAAGTGAACGCTCGATCTGCTGACGCTTTTGTAATTAATAAAATGAATAGCGCAAAAGCAGAAGATATTAAAATCGTTGAAACTAATCTAAACGAGTTGAATCCTCATGCAACGAAATTATATACAAATTCAGTGGTTACTATAGAAGGAAATCACGATTTAAAAGGTAAAAAAGTGATCGTAGTAGAAGATGGGCCAACCTTAACGCACGGAAGTATGTCTTACGGTGCCGGTTTTGTCGCTGCAACTAATAGTGGTGCGATTATCGTCGATCCTAAACCGTACATCACGGGAACGATGAAAAAAGTGTTTGAAGAATTTCCCCAAATTACGCAAATAGTTCCAGCTATGGGATATAACGATGAACAGATTAAAGACATGGAAGACACTCTCAATAAAGCCGATTGTGAATACATAATTGATGGGAGCCCAATAGACCTTGAAAAACTAATAAATAGTAATAAACCAATTGTAAGAGTTAGTTACGATATCGAAGCCTTAAAAAGCCCCACAATTGAAGAAGTACTCGACGATTTTGTTAAAAAATATCTTAAATAATAATTTTTTATTTCTAAGCATTTTAATGCTTAGCTTGAGTAAAAAATATTGTTAAAATAGAGGGAGCAAAAATGGAAAAAAGCAAGATCTTAATTGCGTATGGCACTCGTTATGGAGCGACAGCTAGTACCATAGAAGAAATTTCTAAAGTTCTTCAAGGCGAAGGATTTGAGGTAAAAGTTGCAAATCTAAAAGAAGAGAAGGTCAAAGATATCTCAAAATTTGAGCTTATTATAATTGGAAGCGGAATGAGAATGGAAATGTGGACGAGTCAAGCTAAAGCATTTTTAAAGAAATTTAGCAATGAACTCAAGAAAAAGAAAGTAGCTCTCTTCGTATCTTCAGGCGGACGAGCACTCATGGAGCATAAAGGAGAAAGCGATGAAATTATTAGAATTAATAAAAAATATCTTGAAGATAAAGCTACTAAATATGAGTTGAATCCAATTTCGATGACCATGTTTGGAGGTATCTGGGACTTTAACCAAATTTCAAAAATTTATCGAAAATTTATTGAGGCAGAAAAAGAAAATTTCATCGCGGCTGGATTTAAAGAAACAGAACCCGGAGTTTACGATACAAGAAATTGGGATGAGATTCGTAAATGGGCTAACGAGTTAGCTAGAATGATTTAAAAACAGTCAATTTGGATTAAACTAACTTAAAACATTATTTCAATTTTAAATTCAGTTAAATAATATTTAATTCTAAAGTCTCATTAAATCATCCATAGTGTAAAATTATATTTTCAATTTAATAATCACCACTTGATAGAGTGAAATTCTATGATTATAGCAGAAATGAAATATGAACTCCAAGAAGTTCAAAAAGGGTATACTAATAGAACTCTTTTCGTAAATCTTTCAGATAATAAGGTTGAAATAAAGCCCGTAACTGATGGAATGAAAGAAAATTTCATAGGAGGTAAAGGTTTCGATCTTTGGCTCATGTGGAATGGACTCCCGCAAGATAAGATTGTTAAGTGGAACGATCCTGAGAACGAAATATGCATCTCATCAGGACCTTTAGGTGGGAACATTTTCTATCCGGGTTCCGGAAAATCAATAGTCACGACAATCTCTCCCTTGACGGATATTATAGTAGATTCTAATGTGGGCGGATATTTTGGACCATATTTGAAATTTTCAGGATTTGATGCCATTGAGATTCAAGGGAAAGCTCAAAAAGAGGTTATTGTATATATAGATGGTGTTGAGGGCATTGTTCAAATCAAAGAAGTGGAAGATTCTGAAGGTTTATCTCATTTCTCTCACGAATTGACCCAACAACTTACCGAACAATACGCTCAAGACGACCGTGAAAAACAACGAATCTCGGTTGTAAGCACGGGTCCTGCCGCAAAAAACACCAATTGGGGGTTACTAAACTTTTCGTGGTACGTTCCAGGTCGTAATTGGGCGTCAAGCAAACAAGCTGGACGAGGGGGTATCGGCACCGTTTTTACGGATAAAAACATTAAGGCACTAGTCTGTCGTTCTCCTAAAGTTACTGTTAATTCAAACAATCCCGCTAATTTAGAAGAAGCAAGAAAAATTGGAATCGCACACACCCAAGAAATAATAAAGCTCGATCCAGTTCAGAACGAAATGAGAAGAGTCGGGACGGGACACCTTCCAGATATTATGAATGTTACTGATCTCCTACCAACTGAAAACTTTCGATTCGGAGCTCATAGAGAAATCCCTGGGAAAGACATACCTTACAATAGAGAGATTATGAGAAGTATATATTCGGGTAAAGAAGGAGGAGATGGGTGCTGGATTGGTTGCACTGTAAGTTGTTCTCACTATTCAGAAGGATACGAAGTTCAAACGGGTCCTTTTAAAGGGCAGAAATTAATCGTTGACGGTCCAGAATACGAAAC
>JAGXOB010000174.1 GCA_019894735.1 Promethearchaeota archaeon
AAAAACGAGATTCATAAATTGTTCCCATTGGCAAGCGCACACATTTAAGGGCACATAAATTTCGACTTTAAGTTTATTTTCTTTTTGATTTTCACTATCTTGTTGAACCATTTTGATACACTCATTTTATATTTTTTGCTGGAGTTCTACAATTTTTTTAAATTTTTCATTTCTTTTAATTAAATTATCTAATATTGCCAATAACTTGAAAATTTGGGTATCTTTTACTTTAAACAATTTTTTATTTCCTTCCCTTCTGCTTTCAAGGATATCCGCTTCAGTAAGAGTTTTTAAATGTCTAGATAATGTAGATTGACTTTTATCAAACATTTTTTCAATATCGCAAACACAAATCTCATTTCCATGCCTTAGAAACTCTAAAAGTTTTAATCTAGTTTCATCGGAGAGAGCTCTTAATAAATCCAATCGTAAATTTTCAAGTTTCATATTTATTCTATGTGTTTATGCGTATTAACACATATATTTATAAACGATTTTTCTATTTAAATCTTGTGTTAATAATAATAATTAAATTAAAATTGAGATACCAAATTCGAGATTAATAGATGGTGTTAATAAATTGAACGATACAAAACAAGAAATTGGATTCATTATGTGTGTTTGTACTGGAAAATGCCCTGGATTTGCCAAAATGGATATATGGGATTTTATTAATCGTGTAAGAATTGAACTTCCTGTAGAATATGGATTTATTCATCCTCAATTGTGTGAAGAAGATGGCGATAGATTTTTAGATGATTATTTACGTTCTGGTCGAAAATATATGGTGGCTGGATGTGCTTCAAACATGCAATATAAATTATTTAGAGATGCTTTTAAAAAAGCAGGATTAGATGTAAAAACAGATTTAATTCCCTTGGATATTCGCGAAATGACTACTGATGAAGCCGTTAATTTAGTTGAAAAGACTCTGGAAAAATTAAAGGAGGATGTTAAAAATGAGTAAGAGTTATGATGCTGAAAAAGAAACATTTATGGGAGTTCCAAGAAAAAAAATTCCCTGGTGGCCTATAATAGATTATGATAAATGCGACTTTTGCATGGAATGTGATAAATTTTGTTCACATAATGTATATGCAAAGAATAATGATGAAAAAAAACAATTAATAGTTAAAAATCCATACAATTGTGTTGTATTTTGTCGAGCTTGTGCGAAAACTTGCGCTCCAGATGCCTTAAAATTCCCTGAAAAAAGTGAAATATCAAAACTAATAAAAAGATTAAGATCTGAATCACTAGGTGATTGAAAACTGGAAAAAAAGAAAACTTGCATTTTACCTTGTAACGGTTTGGATAAATCTTTAGGCGTAATTGCTAGAAGTGTAGCTCTTAAACTGATAGAAAAACGACCTGAAATACAACTAATTTGTCCTGTTTTGCTGAATACTGGTGATGAAAAATATGAAAATTTCATAAAATCTACAAAGGTTATTGTTATTGATGGTTGTATGACTAGATGTGCATCTAAATTAGTAGAGAAAAGAGAAAAAAAACCTTTTAAACGAATTTTTATTCCAGATATGTCTAAAAAATATAAAATTAAACCTTCAAAAGAACTTACATTAAACGAGGAAAACGAAAAACTTGCTGAGCAAATTATGGAAGAAATTAGTGAAGAACTCGGGAAAGTTGAGGTGAAACAGGTTTTAAAAAGTCGCGAATTTGAAATTTTAGACTTTTTTGAAATTACAGTTGATAAATACTATTTTAAAGTGCCTAAAGAAGGATATTACTTTAATGAAAATGATTGTTGGATAAAACCGGAAGGAAAAACAGCATTATTAGGTATATCAGATTATCTACAGAATGCTGCAGCGGATATATTATTTGTAGAGTTTCCAGAAATTGGTAGTGAAATAGAGCAGTTTGATGATGCGGGAAGTTTTGAATCCAGTAAAACAGTATTACAATTAATATCTCCAGGAACTGGTAAAATTACTAGAGTAAATAAAACATTAGAGAACAATCCCGAATTAATGAATCAAGATCCTTACCAAAGAGGGTGGTTTATAGAAATAGAATTGAGAGATTTTGAAGAAGATAAAGATCTTTTAATGAATGGACCAGATTATTTTGAATATATGAAAGAGAAAATTATGAAAGAAAAAAATCACATAGATCAAATTAAAAGTGAGAAGATTGTCTGAAAAAAAAGTCTACATTATTCCATGTAGCGGAATAGGAAAAGTTTTTGGCAGTATAGGGCGCGAAGCAACTTATATCGTAGTGAATGAATTGGCAAAAGGAAAAGCGGTATTAGAATGTCTGCCATTAATTATGAAGGGTAAAAAGGAAGTAATTGAGGAGTTAAAGGCAAATAAGGTTATTACAATTGATGGATGTCCTCTAAAATGTTCTTATAATGATTTGAAAGAGGTTATTGGAAAAGTGGATGCACAATTTTTGACCACTGATATTGTAAAGGAAAACAGAGGATTAAAACCAGAACCCTCAATTATTCCAATTGGAGAAAATGCTAAACAATTATCAAGAAAACTAGCAGAAAAAGTTTCAGCTAAAGTTAACAAATTATTAGACGGAAATGAAGGTGCGAACGAATAAAATGAAAAAGAAAGTGGGAATAATCGCTTGTAGTGGTGAAAAATTAATCGGTGGGACCTTAGCAAGAGCCGCTGCTAGGATTGTAGTCGAAAAATTACGCCCTCAAAAAACTATTGTGTTATGCCAACCCTTATTTATGGCAGGAGGATTAGAACGTCATGGGGGTCAAGAAGAAAGAGATTTTGCCAAAAATCATCCAACCATTACAATAGAAGGGTGTCAAGAAGAATGCGCAAAAATTGCAGTAGACCAGTATAGCGGGGAATCCGCAGCAACAATGTACATTCAAGAGTTTTTAGATGCCCATCCTGAATTAAAACCGAAATCTCGTGAAGATTTAGGAGAAGATGGTATGAAACTTGCTGAGATTATCGCTGAAGAAATAGCAAAAAAAGTGGATGAGCTTTTTGTAAGTAATTAAAATATTTTTAATTGTAAATTTAATTAAATAATTTATAATAAAGAAAAAAAGAGCAAGTAAAATTTAGAATAAAATGAGAGTAGGAATTATTTCTGATGGAAAATACGGAGAGAGAGCTTATGACAATATTAAAAAGCATTTTGAAACAGAGTGGATATTAGTCCCTGAGATTTCTCCTTCTGTAATGTTAGATGATGAGATAGATTTAAGCATCCCAGAATGTGATGTTTATTTATCATATGTAAGACATCCAGATATTATTCTAGATTTAGTTGCGCTCCAAAAACCGTTAATATTAGGGATAACACCAGGTCTTGGCTTATTTCAGCAAGCAAAAAGGATAAATCCAAAAGTTGTAAGTCCGCGTACCATGTGCTCATTGGAACAAAATACGGGGATTCCAGAAATTGATAGCTTTGCGGAATATTTCGGAAAACCGCTTTTTGAAACAGATTTAGATGAGGATATGAACGTTTTAAATGCAAAATTTTTGCGTTCATCACCCTGTGGTTCATCAGCAGCAGGAGCGGATTTCATGCGAGGTAAGAATTTAAATAAAAAGAATTTACAAGACTTTGCGTTGAGAGTCTGTCATGAATGTAGAGCTCCTCGATTTGGGTATACATGCGATAAGGAAGTCTCTGGTATCATACATATACTCTCTTTTATTAATTCTATTGATTCAGAATATGAATCATTTATGGATGAAGATTTAATGGAATTTATTGAAAGTATAAAAAAAGAATATGAAAATCGATCTAAAATTGAAATATTGAGTACGTGAATAATGCAAAAACAACACTGTTGTTTAACAAGGTAATACTTCCCTTATATCATCAATTTTTACTAAATCTTTATAATTAGCCGGTTATTCTTTTTCTTTATTCATTATTATTGTATAAATTGTTCATTGGGAACTTCTTATTCGGTTTTTTTTCTTTTAGCAAGACCTTCTTTAATAAAATCAATGATATCCATGGGATTAGAACCCGGTAAAAAGACTTGACTAATGCCATGATTTCTTAACGTCTCAATATCATCAGCAGAAACATTTCCTCCAACACCAATCAAGATATCATCAAGATGATTTATTTCTAGTAATTTAATTAAGTCGGGAATGATTGAGGCGTATTCACCAGATAAAATCACTAGTCCAAGTACATCATATGTATCTTTTAGTAGAGCATCTATTATTTGGTCAGGTGTTTGTTTTAATCCAATGTAAATAGGTTCCATTTCACCATCTATTAACGCTTTGGCTAATATCCATACACCTGTATCTCTTTCATTGATACCAAGACTTACAATTAGTACACGTGGTTTTTTCAAGAAATTAATAGATGTATTTACCATCTGAAGTTTAGGTAAAACCTCAGTAAGATCAGAAATTGGGTGGGTATGAAATAACCTACGAAGTTTTTTACATGATCTTAAAGCTTCTGAGTTGCTAATTTCATTGCCACTAATATCAAGTATTTGAAGATTGCCACATGATTGGAAACCTTCGAGG
>JAGXOB010000175.1 GCA_019894735.1 Promethearchaeota archaeon
CATTTATACTATCTTCTTGATTTCTCTGGATTCTGTTAAACACACTTAACTCACGGTCACCAATAAGGCGAATATAATAGAAATCTTGATTCTTTGAAAATTGAGCATTTATTTCGGGCATATATGTTGTTCCTAAAATAAAATTTGGTCTTTCAATAATCTCTGAGACTATCTCTTCTTTAAACCAAGAGTTATCGCGTAATTCTATTACATATTTATACTCTGGAGGGAGTTCATTAGATAAGAATTTTAACTGTGAAAAATGTTTTTCGGTGAATTTAAACCAGGGCGGAAATTGTAATAGATAAGCAAAGACTTTTTCTCGTAAAGGAGATAACTGAGAGAAAAATTGTGAAACTACATAATCAAGATCAGGGTCATTTAAATTATGAGTAATTTTTTGCCACACTTTGACCGCAAACTTAAAGTTCGCTGGTACTTGGTTATACCAGTTAATCACTGTCGTTTTATTAGGAACATTGTAGAATGTAGAGTTTATCTCAATTATATCAAAAATGTTCGCGTAGAATTCTAAACGATGATGTTTTTCGAGTAATTTAGGGTAAAACACTCCCACCCAGTCTTTATAATCCCATCCAGCGCATCCAAGATTTATTTCAACCATCCAGGTCCACTAATTAAATTGATCTATAATTTTCTATTGCTGTTGTTTAATTGATTAACTGTCTTCGATAAAATAAATACTCATTATAAAAAATTAATAGCTTAAGTAAAGTTTAATAAAAGAAAAAGAGACTATTTATATAAGTTCATAACTATAAAGAGAAAATCTCAAAAATATCTTTAAACACAAATTAATAAGAAATAAACAGTATTAAAACTAAAGATAAAAGGTGGGCTAAAATAGGTATAAATTGGGAACGCGCTGAGTTGGCACCTGATAAAGTTTTAAAAGTAGAAGGAAGAATTTTACTAGATTTAAGGGCTAAAATAAACGAATTAGAAAGGGAATTGGCAAAACTAAAAGAGGAATTTAGGAAATCTAAAGAGGTTTTAAAAGAGACTCAAAATAAATTAACGGGTAGGGAAAAGAGTCTCGTCAAGATTAGTGAAAAATTTTCCTCAGCTAAGAAGAATTTAGATAGCGTGTCTGAAAATAAACTAAATTCTGACATAGAATTAACTCGGCTAAAGCCAAAACTTGAAGAACTTGAATTAAAGTTAAAGGAAACCAACACCACTATTGCAAATTTAGAAGCTGAATTAAGATTTACATCAGAGAAAAGTCTCGAGATGGAACAGAGCATAAAATTTAAGGATAAACAGATCGAAAATAGTAAAGAGGATTTGGTCAAGAGTAAAAAAGATATCAATAAACTAAATGAAAATGTTAAAATAAATCAAAAAGAGACAGAGGAATTAATAAAAAAACTAAAATCTTTTGAAAGTAAGCTTACAGAAGTGGAAACATCCCCTAAAATTTTGGAACGAATAAGAGAAATTCTGAATCACAAGGGATTTTTGAGTGACCGAGAGCTTGATAAAATATACGATGAATTTAATTAAATAATTTGAATAAAATATATATTGTACAGATATTGTACAGATAATATAAAATAATGAAATGAAATATTTTACAGACAATATAAAAAAATAAATGAAGGTGTAAGAAAAATTTCGATTGACTGGGAAAAAGCGTCAGAAAGTCCTGAAAAGACCCAAAAGGTAGAGGGCCGATTTCTATTAGACCTTAGAGCAAAAATTGATGATATCGAACAACAGTTGAAGCAAAGAGAAAAAAATATTGATAATTTGTCTAAGGAACTAAGTCAAACTAAAGTAGAATTAGCTCAAAATGAAGCACAACTAAACACCACAACACAAGAATTAACTTCTGTTAATAATGAGTTGAGTTCTACAAAGGAAGAAAATAGCACAATGCGTACTGAGTTAGAAAGCTTAAAGAAAGAACATTCAGATCTTCAAAATGAATTTTCTATTACAAAAGATAAGTTAGAGGAATTAGAACCTCAAGTAGGTATTCTTAAAGAAGATTTCGAACAAAAAGAAAGAGAACTTGAAGGAGTTAAAAAAGATCTGCAACAGACTATTTCTGATAAATATGTTGAGATAGAAAGTTTGAGAGACGAACTAACAAAGCAATTAAACATTAAAGAGGCCGGAATTACTCAAGCAAAGAACGAAGTTGAAGCGAAGAATAAAGAAATAGAAGCAATTGGACTTAAAGTTAAATCTTTAGAGGATTACATTGAAGAGGCAAAGGGAGCCCCTCAAGTTATCGAAAAGATTAGGGAAATCTTGTCAATTAAGGGGTTTTTAAGTGACAAGGAATTGGAAGATCTTTTGGAAAATATCCAAGATTAAATAATCTTTCTTGTTTTATTTTTTAATTTCCTCATGATTTAATTTCCAAGCGATGAGTTAGACATATAAATTCTGTAAAACATTAAGCAAAATGGAGATTTAATTGGTATTACAAACGATATCGTTAGATGAATTTTACATTTTATTTTTTAAAATCATTGTGTCGTTTTTCTGTGGCTTTGTAATAGGGATAGAACGTACTAGGGTTGAAGCCCAATACGGTGCTCGTGATCATATCTTCTTTTCAATGATTTCGACTTCATTAATTATTTTGCATGATGTATTTTTCCCTGTATCTGAAGGTTTTATTATAATCGTTTTATTTTTTGGTGGAATGATCATTTTTTTGTTGATTGGATCTATTTACAGATTATTTAGGGAAGGAGATCCAGGATACACATCTACTTTATCAATGATACTGGCAATGATAGTCGGTGTTATGTGTTATTATAGTGAATATCTTGCTATTGCCATTTCTGTTATCTTTTTAATTATTCTTTCTACAAAAAAACAGTTCAATAAAATCAGAAGTTTGAAGGAAATTGAATGGACTGGAACTGTTGAGTTTATTGCAATCGTAGTTTTACTTTATATATTAATTCCAGATAACCTTGAAATTTTCGGTATCGTTGTTAAATCAATCATAGTTATTTTTATTGTAATTTTAGCGGTAAAATATTTCAGTTATTTTTTATTAAAAAGCACATCTGAAAAAAACTTATATTATCTCTCATTTTTAGGAGGATTCGCCCACAGCGAGGCCACAACCGTTGAGTTAGCTGAAGCTGGAGCGTCTTCCTCATCAGTTTGGCTTGTTATCCAAACTATGCTGATAAGAATGATTATAGTTTTAGTGATCACCCCAACTTTATTAGGTTATGCTGTTTATCCTATTCTAGTTACATCAATTATAGGTTTAATTGGGTCGTTTTTAATTTTAAGAAATAAAGAAACTCAATTAACGCTAGAAAAAATAAAAAATCCTCTATCAATTAAAAGCGCTTTAATTTTTGCAGGAACATACTTAATTGGATTAGTTTTCTCAATCGTACTAAGTTTTTTTGAACTAAATTTTATTACTTATTATCTTATTGTATTTGGAATGGGTTTACTTTCAGGAGGTGCGTCTTCTCTGTTTGTAGCAGCTTCGTTTTATAAAGGATTAATTAATGAAGGAAACGCGCTATTGATGTTAACAATCGGATTATCTGCGGCAATATTGAATAAAATTTTTTATTCTACAAAATCTTTGGATGAAAAGAAAAACAAGAAAGTATATGTCACTCATCTAATCTTTTACATTTTCATTACCATAAGTATCCTAATTTCAATGACATTTTTTACGATAATTATATTTAATTTATCAATTCTTTAATTTGTTTAATCTTAAATTAATGATTAATAATGGTAAAGCTAATCTGGGAAAACAAGAAGGATTTATTAAATAATATTTCTGGATTAAAAAACACATTTCGAGATTATTTTAATACAATTGAAGTGATTTCTCAAGATAAAAATGTTATTAATAACCAGAATTGGAAAAACATGTTATTTTGGGGAGATAATTTAAATGTATCATATCACTTACTGAATAATTTCGAAGAAAAAATAGATTTGATTTATATTGACCCCCCTTTCTTTTCGGGCTCCAATTATAACATAAGCATTTTAGAAGGAGACACTAAATACGATTCGATAGCTTATTTTGATTGTTGGAATAAGAATACAGATTCGTATTTACAAATGTTATACGAAAGGATTGTTATTTTTAGGAAGCTGTTATCTAAAAAGGGTTTAATTTTTGTTCATTTAGACTGGCACGCAAGTCATTATATTAAATTATTCTTAGATGAAATTTTTGGAAAGAATCGATTCATCAATGAAATTATCTGGTACTATTACAATAAATATTCTGCGGGAAAAAAAACTCTTCCACGAGCACACGATAATATTCTGGTTTATTCTAAGTCGTCGGATTTTACTTTTAACGAACAAAGAATCCTCCGTAAGAAACCAATTAAACAACTTAAACGTGAGATGGTAAAGGGGGTATTAAAAAACGCTAAGGATGAAAATGGTCACGTAATATATCGAACTGTGACAGACAAAAAATTAGATGATGTCTGGAGAAT
>JAGXOB010000176.1 GCA_019894735.1 Promethearchaeota archaeon
GAACATGACCTATGGTGGAGAAGAAAGCGAATATGGCGGATCATTAGTTGTTAATAATGATGAATATTGGCTGGCTTGTATTCAACAGCCTACTGTGGGGATGGTCATTTTTGGCTCGTACAAACTGATTTAACCGGAAATATGCAATCAAACCAAACATATGAAAATTCTGCTCATCATTCTTCAACTTCCATAATTATTACAAAAAATGGTGACTTAGCTTTGACGTATAGTTCTCGCGATTCTGGTGAACATAAAGATGTACTGTTGATGGTTCTAGATAATATGAGTTTGAGTTCGATTTTTCCGATTATTCTTGGGTTGATAGTGGTTATTGTAATAATTCTTTTTTTATTACTTTATTTTAAACGAAAAAAATTTCGAATTTAGAAATTAATTTTTTAAATAATCAATTAGTTTAGGCATTAGTTTATAAGCGCCATTTATTAGTCCTAAGCTGCCTTTTTTGCAATATCGTTCAGAGAACTTTGGTGTTTTTTCTGAAGATTTAATATTTCCTCCTGAAATTAACAGAGGAACTGGCGTATCACTATGTACTTTTAGAGAACATGGTGTTGCATGATCAGTTGTGATGCACATAATATGTTCGTCAATAGAGATTTCTTTTAATAAAGCTCCAATACAATACTTATCGATATCAGATAGTATCTTGGTTTTTTTGTGACAGTTTCCATCATGTCCTGGTTCATCAGGTCCCTTTAAATGAATATAAATACAATCATGGTCAGATAAAGTCTCAAGAAGTTTGTCAACTCTAAGTTTACAGTCATATTCAATGTCGCCTGAGGGAGATGGAAGTAAAGTTGTGG
Organism: Promethearchaeota archaeon; assembly: GCA_019894735.1. Next base: position 831 of record JAGXOB010000176.1, read on the forward strand.
TCATACCCGCTAATTTGGCTATTCCACTTTCAGCATGCATATCAGCTAGGGCTGCAAAACGCAAATTATATTTTTCGTTTATATTAAAAAAATTTGGAAGTAAATGACCTGCATCTCTTGTAAGTACAACATTTGCTTTGAGGTTTCCTTCTTGTTCTCTTTTAGTATTAATGGGATGATTTTCCCATGCTTTATGTGTTTTTTCAATAAATTCATTAACTAATTTTGCAGAAATTCTGGCAGCTTCACTATGGTCCAAGGGAATGCATTTTTTCAATTTCATTTCAACATTGGTTTGAGCTACACCCAATCCGTGAACTATTTTGTATGCTGGGTCACTGTTTGAAATTTTGCTTGAGAGAGATATTTTTTTATTTTTTATTAATAATACAGCTCGATGACCAATAGTGTTTTTGAATTGAAAAGTTGATGATTTGGATTGTAGTTGAACTTGACTATTTGCAACATTGCTAAGTTCTGTCGCTTCTTGAGTAGTTAAAGTTCTTGCCACTCTCCGATCGATTATTTCTTTTCTTTGACCTAATGTTGCAAAATTACACCTTAGGGCTAGATCACCATCTTCGACGTCTAAGCCTACCCCTACTGCTTCGATAATGCCTCTACCTGGACTATATTTAAAGGGATCATAACCTAATAGAGAAATAACAGCTACATCACTCTCAGGAGCAAAGCCTTTTTTAACAGTGTACATTAATCCTGTTTTTCCTCTATTAGCTAGAGAGTCCATGTTAGGAGTTTGAGCATATTCTAATGGTGTAAGATTGTCCAATTCCTTAATTGGCAAATCTGCCATTCCGTCTATTGCAATATAAATAAGCTTCAAAGTAGGGAGTACCTCTTTTTACGCCAGAATAACTACATTTCCTATTAAGCTTTATTTCTTTTTTGTATAGCTCATAACTTTTTCTAACAGAAGAATTATTTGAATAAACAACTTTTCTGGCTTAATCTATTTCACAAAACAACGATCAGCATGTTCGAATTCACTTCAAGAAAGTTTTTGTTAGATTATGTATTGATAGCCACAATCATTAATTATATTAAAGATCCTTTTTAGTGCCAAGCAGGAAATAGCTATGCAACAACTATTTGTTTCTTGCAAAACAATATTATTTAGACAATTCTTTTCTATTGAATTGATTTATCAATGATTTTCTCTGACAATTATATTGATTAAAAAGCATCTACAAAACCCTTCAATACATCTCTTATTGATTGAAGTAACCTGTGTTCATTTTTACTCGGAGATACTTTTAGATTTTTTAATCGTTTAACCCTGAAATATATTGGTGGATGAGGATCAAGACCTAGCCATTCCTGAATACGATAAGATGCTGCTCTTTCATAAAGAAGTCTTTGGAAACCAATTTTTTCTAAAGCTCCGGCTAAAACTTTAGGATTACCAATTTCCAGTGCTGATACAAGATCAGCTCTAGCTTCAAAAAATTTTGCTATAAAAAATATTACAAACATAACAAGCCAGAAGTATACAATGAATAGAAATGAAGAAAAAATAAAGGGAAATACCGGAAAAAGCACGTAAAATCGAAATAGAAATTCAGCAGAAGTTAATCCATATAATATTAAAGGATCTCTACCCTTCAGATGACCAAACTCATGTCCTATAACACTTAAAACTTCCTCTTCTTCTAGTTGAACAAGAAGACCAGTAGTTATCAAGACTACACCTCTACTTGGACTTGGACCAGAGGTTGCCGCATTTGGAACCATAGTATTTGATACAACTATTTTTGGAATAGGAAATTCAAACCTGCTAGCGATTTTCTTTATTAGCTCATAAACATTAATTTTTTTAGATGACAAGTTTTCTGGTGTACAGGTAATTCCGTGTTTAATGAAGACTTCATTTGCTGAGTCGCAATCAATTTCTCCATTTTTTGTTAAGATTTTGGCGTATATTTCTTTTTTAATCAGCAGTTTTTGTTTTTGAGTTAGGATTTGGTTAACGGTTTTACTTTGATTTAATGGAAGATGATATGTTAGAATATGGATATTAGGATTTTTTTCTGTGATAATCCAGTCAGCATTTCTTGAGATGATATTACTTGAGAAAAAGACAAAAATAAATTGAATTGAAATTAGGAGTACAGGCGCAACCCATAATGCATCCGGATAAATTGTTGAAATAAATAGAAAAATAAACATTCCAAGAGTTATAAATACAACAAAAAATAGAATCTGTGTTTCGAGAAATAGTCTTTTGAAAGTTTTCTCTTTTTTCCTAAGTACCTCTGGAATTATTTTTTCTCCTTCTCTCCAAGCAAAATATAACGTTCTTTTTCTTGTTTTTTCTTCGAATACTTGAATTGCAATGATTATATCTTGTTTAGATAATTCAATTATTTTTGGAGAAGTTTTTTCATTGATTGGTTGAAGATTTATTTCTATGGGCTTACTTCCTTTGATTTCTACTTCTAATGAAGGTTGACTAGTTTTTTCATCCAAAACAACATATGAAAGTGAAGGAATTCCGTCAATTATTTTTTTGGAAAATTGCGAAAATTTTTTTTCTTGAGGGAAGAGATATTGGACATAAATAAAATCAATTAAGGTAGGCATATAACTTGAGGGGACTTCTGTAGCAATCTTGTGAGAAATAACCGTCATAAAATTCAATTCTCTATCAATTTTCAACTGGTTCAAACATTTCCTTTTTTATAAGCTTTGGCTCTATTATTTAATAAATCAAAAAAGTGCATTCTTATCAAAATAGGATTTCACTTAAACATCAATTTAATAATTTAATATTACAGTTTTAGTTGATTTAGGATAGAGATTTTTCATAAATTGAACTTACTTTAATCTACCTTTAAAGAATCAGATAATGTTTTGGGTCCTTTGATTTTTTCATTTATTTTTTTAGTCTAAGATTTTTAGATTAGAGAGGTCTCAGATTGCTAAGTCTACTACTTAGAAGTTTCTAAGCTACATGTTTTTTAGAAACATACAAGTCTACTTGAAGATACCTAAGAATAGGTGAAGTGGTTATTGGAATCCTTATTAACTTCAAACAATAAAAAAAAGATCTTATCCAACAACATACCACTAAAAATTAAACAAAATATTCCAAACACGATAACCCTTCTGCGGCTAATAGCCTTACCACATTTGGTCTATTCTTTTAACAATCTAACCATATTTGTAACATTTAGCATATTTCTAGCTTCCATAGTTACAGATGTTATAGATGGTTATGTTGCCAGAAAACTAAGGGCTACATCAAAGCTTGGAGTTTATTTGGATGTAGTTGTTGATTTTCTCTTCATCACAGGAATGTACTTATCCTTTAGTTTTAATGGAATTTATTCTCCATGGCTCCTCTTGATTATTGTTTTTGTTTTCACCCAATTTATAGTATCAAATATAATCTTAAAGCAAATTATTTACGATCCTATTGGAAAATATTTTGGCAGTATTCTTTTTGGTGGAATAGGTGTAACCATTTTAATATCAGATCAAGTAATTTCTAATTTAATTATTTTCTCGGATCAGGTAGTCTACACAATGGTAACCGTTTTTCTTGTAATTTTTGCTTTAACATCCTTGCTTAGTCGTTTCTTATATTTGCTAAGGCAAAGAAAATAGAATAGAC
>JAGXOB010000177.1 GCA_019894735.1 Promethearchaeota archaeon
GAATTGAATTTAAAATTATGTGATGGAAAACGATCAAGGATCGCCCAAAAGGTTGTTTTTGTGTGATTTAGCTAAGAAAAGTTTCGTGATATTTTTGAATTCGATCATTATTTAAATACTGCTCGTTTCGGAATTCGTCAAATATGAATGAAAATGATAAGGAAAGACTTTACTAAAAATGTGTTATTCGTAATTCTACTTTATAAATTTCTTCTTAAATAATATAATCAGGCTTGAAGTTAGAATAAGCGTTAGAACTAACAAGTCTATTTGAAAACCTGGAATAATTGGAAGGTAATATCTCGTCAACTCGTCATTATTACAATAGAAAAAGAAAGTATCTGGTCCGTTCTCGATTAAAATGAGTTCGATGTAATAGATTTTATCTTCTGATACAGTGTAGTTGATGTAAGGATTATCGTCTATACTATAACTTATTGCAACATCAAAAATATCTGAATTAAGGCTATTATCAAGGTTTAAAAAGGATTCAGTAGGGCGACTATCATAAAGAAACAGAGTAAAATTTCCCTCGTCGGTGTGAGTTACATTAATTATAATGTTTTCATCGGCTTCTAAGCTAACTAAGAAATACACGGAAATTCCATCGTTTATATTATCTATATGGTCAAATCCAAAAACACTTACAGTTGGGATTAAAGTCATTAAAGTAAGAAGTGTAATCGTGAGATACTTTTGTTTCATGATTTTGAGTAGGTAATAATTTTAAGTTTGATATAACGTTTAAACAAAATTAAGCTTTATTGAAATTTGAAACACAAAAATAAGTGTGAGTACGCTAAAAATGGATAAAATACTGCTACAAAATTTAGAGTTTGGTAAGTACCATGGTCTTGGTAACGATTATATAATAATAAACAATTTAAAATATGGAATTCCTGACGATAGAAAATCAGATTTAGCAAAAATATTATGTAGGCAACATTTTTCTATTGGGGCTGATGGAGTTTTATTTGTTTGCCATCCAAAAAATACGGATGTGAGGATGAAAATGTTTAATCCCGATGGTTCTCAAGCTGAGATGTGTGGTAATGGAGTTCGATGTTTTGCGAAATTTCTCTATGAAAACGATATTTATAAAAAAGATATAATAGAGATTGAAACACTTAAGGGTATTGTTATTGCGAAGCTCACTGTTATTAACGATAAAGTCGAAACAGTAACAATTGATATGGGCACTCCAACATTAGATTGTGAGAGCATTCCAGTTAATTTAGAAAGTCTTGTAAATCAATGTGTCAACGAACCGATAGTAGTTTTAGATAAGATTTTTAAATTTACAGCGGTATCAATGGGTAACCCTCACGCCGTAATTTTTTCAAAAGAGGTTATTAGTGACGAAGATTTAAAGAAGTATGGTGCTGCCATAGAGTCTAATGTCCATTTTCCAAAAAAAACCAACGTGGAATTTGTAAAAGTATTATCCAAAGAAGAAGCTATTCTGAGAGTTTTTGAAAGAGGGGTAGGCGTAACCAATTCGTGTGGAACTGGTACGTGCGCTGCTGTGGTAGCAGGAACTACATTAGGATTGTTTAGTAAGAATTTTCCCGTTTTAGTCCATAACGACGGGGGAGATTTGACAATTACCTATGATGGGAAATCGGTTTTTATGGAAGGTCCAGCTGAAAAAGTATTTGATGGAATAATTGAAAGGATTGAGTTTTGATTCGTTTTTATAGTTAACTCATTCATTTCTATTTAAAAAAGAGATTATTTACCGCATTTGAGGTAAAATATTATGAATTATTCTGATTGGTTAAAAAGGAAAGGTTTAGAATATAGACAAGAGATATTGTATTTTGCAGATAAAAATACTTTGGATATCGCTAGAAATTATGGTACACCCCTTTATGTAATTAACGAACAAATGATTCGTGAACGCTACAGAAGCTTAAAAAATGTATTAAATCTCGAATATAAAAATAACCAAATAAATTATGCTGTTAAAGCTAATTCAAACTTGTCTATTTTAAAAATTCTCAATTCAGAAGGAGCATCTTTTGATTGTACATCTATGGGTGAAATATATACATGTTTTAAAGCGGGTATTTCTCCTGAAAAGATAATATATACGGGAAATATGTTTACCGATGCTGACTTTGAATTCGCAGTAATTAATGATGTCTTAGTTAATTTAGACAGTTTAAGCCAATTGAACCGTCTGGTACGAATTCATGAGAGCCTTGATAAGGAAAAAAAAGCTATCTCCTTTAGGATAAACCCAGAATTTGGAGCAGGACACCATAAACACACAATTACAGCAGGAAAAGATATAAAATTTGGGATATTGGAAGAACAAGCAATAGAAGCGTATAGAATAGCTAAAGAGGCAGGATTTGAAAAATTTGGCATTCATCAACATATCGGATCGGGCGTAATAAACGCACTCGACTTTGGGAAACCAACAGAAAAATTTATTAGTATTATCAAGAAAATAATAGAGGTACTCGATATAAAGTTTGAATTTATCGATTTTGGTGGTGGTTTGGGGATTCCTTATCGCCCAGAAGAAGAACCTTTAGATTTAGAGAGTTATAAAAACCAAGTAATAAAACCTTTTTTAGATTTAGTGAAGTCAAAAGGTTTAGGCGAACCCATTTTTAAAATCGAACCGGGACGTTATTTAAGCGCAGAGTCTACCATTTTATTAACACAGATAAATACAATAAAAAACAATGGTTTTAAGCTTTTTGCGGGAGTTAACGCGGGCTTTAATACTCTAATTCGCCCAACATTATACAATAGCTATCATCATATAATTCCTTGTGATAAAAAAGGAAAAGAGCAGGAATCTGAATATGATATTGTCGGACCTATTTGTGAGTCAGGAGATGTTCTTGGAAAAGCAAGGAATATAAAAGAATTAAAAGAGGGAGATTATCTGGCTATTCTTGATGCTGGAGCATACGGTTTTGTTATGAGCAGTTCTTACAATTCAAGACCCAGACCCGCTGAAATATTAATTAATAATAATTCAGTTTTTGAGATTCGAAGGGCCGAAACTTTCGATGATCTTTTAAACGCTCAAAATATTCCAGAACATTTAAAATAAGAAAAAAGAATTAAATCCTTTATAACGTTAATTATCACGAGATAGAATTATAAAAAAGGAAGCTTTAAGGACTGGATACCCTTTAGACCTTCTAGATGAAGAGTTGGCAATATGAAATCTGTGAATTCAGGTTGATGATAATACTGATCTGCTCTGATAAATTTTTATAATTTTATCTTAACTAACGGGAATGTTTTGTCTATGAGTGTTGCTGTTTTATCTGATATTCATGGAAATATTTGCGCATTAAACGCCGTATTATCTGATATAAAATCTCTCAATATCTCAGATATTGTATTTTTGGGGGATTTGGTTATAAGTGGCCCTTCACCTTGGGAAGTATTTCAAGAATTGCGAAGCTTAAATCCAAGATGCTGGGTAAAAGGAAATACTGACGATTGGTTTGCTGAAATCACTGATGAATGGTCTCCAACTACGAAACAAGAAGAAAAAATTTATAAAAATTATATTTTTGCACGAAACCATTTAGACAGAGAATCGATAGATTTTTTGTTAAAACTTCCTGAGAATTGTTCTTTTGAAGCCGCTGGAGTTACTATTTTAGCGGTACATGGATCGCCAAGATCTATTTCAGAAGGAATAGGAAAAAATAATAGACATGATGAACTCATAGCAATTTTCTCTAATATAGAAGAATCCGTCATAGTATCTGGACATTCACATGTTCCTTTTATAGGAAAGGTTGTGAATAAAGTTATTTTTAACGTTGGAAGTATTGGAATGCCACTAGACGGTGATAATAGAGCATCTTATGGTATAATAAAAATTAAAAAACAGACCCCTAAATGTTCAATCCGAAGAGTAACATATCCTATAAGTAAAACTCTAACAGTGGCACAGAATCGAGAATTTCCAGATTTAGAAAATTATAAAAAAATGTTAAATGAAGCGAGAATTCCACCATAATTAGTTTAAAATAAAAGATATAAGTGGTTAAAAAAAGCTATTCGTAATGGATATCGAAAAAAAATTAAAGATTAAGAACATCTTTCATTTCGAAAATTTTATTTTCTTTAGCGTTGACAACAAATTTAATCGCTTTAATTGCTCCTGATGCGAAACATGCTCTACTATGAGCTTGATGTTTTAATTCGATTCGCTCGCCTGGTCCAGCAAATAAGATGGTATGGTCGCCAACGATATCACCACCCCTAACAGAATGAATGCCTATTTCGTTTTTAGCCCCAACCAGCCGTTTATTTGGTCCTTTTTCCCTTCCATATTTAGCTATCTCATCTAGGGTAGAACCTATCGAACTTGTTATAGCTTCTCCAATTTTTAAGGCAGTACCACTAGG
>JAGXOB010000178.1 GCA_019894735.1 Promethearchaeota archaeon
ATTTCATTACTTCCAGAATAAAATAGCTAATCGTAACAAAAATAAGAACAATCGCTAAAATTAACAAAATAAGATCAAAAATGGGATTTAGATTGATGACATTAAGATCGCCTAACAACGATATCCAAAAAAAGACGCCTGCAATAAGTACAATCAGTGCGCCATACCTTATTCCACCCAAAAAGGCATGAGGGCTACTAGTGTATGGCTCTTGTTGGGTTTCGTCGCAAAACTTTTTCAACTCTGATTCTATTTTGTTGCCCGCTAAGATTTCTTGTTCTGTTCCAGATTCTCGAGGACCAATTTCGGTGCAAATTTCTTCAATAAATTTATGCATATAAGTATTATCAAACATCTTTATCAATTTGTTATAATTAAACCAAAGATAGTAAGTCAAAATTACAATGCTAAATAAAAATTCGCTATTGAAAAATTGAAAAATAATCGTAAATACCAAATATTGAAGAAATATGAGTAATTCATTCAACCAAAAAATTATTGATAAGCTGAGGAAGGGATATACACCAATAGAACTAAGTCCGAAAGCAAATTTAGAATCGACCTATAAAAACATATTCAAACCTTTAGTTAATAGAAAGGATTTCAATCTCTTGTTTGAGCTTTTTGATACCAATGAAGTCATTTTGAGAGCGTGGAGTTTTCTAGGTTTACATCACATTTTGGAGGAAACTTCTGTTTATGAAGAGGAGAGAATAAAAGGAATTCAAGAGATAGTGTTAGAAGTATTAAAAGATAGTAGAGATATCAGCTATTATGGCGATTTAGTTGAACTTCGAACATCACTACGGGAACACCATGTCAGGAGAATTTGTGAATTAAATTTAGATTTAAGTTTCAAACCTTCATTGGAGTATTGCTTATCTTTTGATAAAATGACAGATAGTGTGGTTTCTGATCTAATTGAAAATGTAGTATCTAAAACTGCCGCCCCAAATGTAGAATCGATAATATTAAAACACGCTAAGAACGTTAGCATAAGAGACTTCCATCTTAAAAATCAAATGGTTAAATCATTTGAAAACCTTTTTCAAGAAGGAAATGTTACCAAATTAGATGACATCACAAAGCTCTTTAAATCTTACTTAACTCAAATAAATGAAGACAAGATTACAGACCAAGAATTCTTAAAAAATGTAAAATCGCTTCAAGAAAATATTTTCAGGGTTGGTGCGATATTAGGACTACCACTTGAGGAAGAAACTCTCGAATTTGTAAATTCATTACGGTATCCATATAGTTCCTTATTTCTAATTGCACGGAGATATTATAATAACGACAAATTAGTTTCAATAATCTTGAGAAAATTAGAGGAAAGCGATAATCCTAATTTTATATCAGAACTTCTAAGAGCAATTTTGGTACTAAAAGAAAAGATTGAGAATTGGGAAGAGATTATAGTTCATAATGTAAGTAATTTTAAGATCATCGATGCGAACCTCATTAATGATATGCAAGAATCAAATCTCATCGATCAAGATTTAATCGTGAATTTACTAAATAAAGGGGATAACTGGTCATTGGAATTTATTCGAGAGGTTCTGATAGATAACCCAGAAATGCTTGAAGAATGGCGAGACGTTAAAAATGAATTCATAAAGATTTTAAAACTTACTACAACAAAATCCTCAGAATTAAAAACACTTCTGAATAAGAAAGAAATGATCCTCAAACTAATTATAGATTTACAAATCGAAGAACTGGTAAGGATTTGCTTAACAAATCTCCTTAGTTTTGAGGATAAAAATCTAATAAAACTTGCGGTTTTTTCTATTCTTAAGTTCGGAGAAGAAGATCTAATGTTGGAATTGAAGGAGCTAATGAAGAAGGATACTGATTTAGCAAAGATTGTTTTAAATCTAATCGATATTTTGGACAGAAATGAATGGAAATTCTTCTATTGAGTTATTAAAATAATAATTCTTTATATAGAGTATAAAAGTTATAATCATTTGAATTTTTAGGGGATATTTTTTGGATAAAATATTTATTAAAGAAGGAATGATGGAAGAAGAAATTGATGACTTTGTCAATAGAGCTTTAAGTATGATGACTCTAAAAGAAAAAGTAGCAACCATGTCAGGAAACAATTTTTACCTGCTTTTATTAAAGGATCGTAAGTTTGGGGTCCGTCCTTATCCTGGCGGAGGCGTTGAACGATTAGGGATCCCCCCCTTTTTATTTACTGACGGACCAAGGGGGGTTATTTTGCCAGGATCTACTTGTTTCCCGGTATCGATGGCTCGAGGCGCATCATGGGACATATCACTTGAAGAACGATTGGGCGAAGTTATTGGGAAGGAGACTCGCGCACATGGTGCTAATCTTTTTGGAGGTGTCTGTATTAACCTTTTACGTCATCCAGGTTGGGGAAGAGCTCAAGAAACATACGGGGAAGATTCATTTCATATTGGTGAATTTGGAGCTGCGTTAGTTCGAGGAGTTCAAAAGCATAACGTAATGGCTACAGCTAAGCATTATGCTGCTAACAGCATAGAGCATTCAAGGTTTAAAGTCGACGTACAAATGAGTGAAAGAACTTTAAGAGAAGTTTATTTACCCCATTTTAAGCGCTGTATTGAAGAGGGGTGTGCTACTGTTATGTCGGCTTATAACAAATTAAGAGGGGAATATTGTGGTCATAATTCCTATTTATTAAGAGATATATTAAAGGAGGAATGGGGATTTGAAGGGTTTGTTCATTCAGATTGGATGAATGGTCTTTATAATACTGTTAAAGGCATCATGGGAGGTTTGGATGTTGAAATGCCCCGTGCTAAATTTTACGGAAAAAAGCTAGAAAAAGCAGTAAAGCTAGAAAAAGTGCCTTTAAATCTTGTAGACGATTCTGTAAGAAGAATACTGCGTACAGTATTAAAGTACACCACAAAAAAAGATCCTCAAGATTATAACTCTGACTTAATCGGTTGCGAAGACCACGTTTTCTTAGCTCGAGAAGTTGCTGAGAAGAGTATGGTTTTGCTTAAAAACCAAGAAGAAATTTTACCGTTCGATGCTAATAAGATGGATTCGTTGGCAGTGATTGGACCTTTGGCTGACTTGAAAAATACGGGCGATCACGGAAGTAGCAACATCCGTCAGAAAAATATCATAACTCCTTTACAAGGAATAAAAATCAGCGTTGGTGATACCCTAAAGATAATTCACAACGATGGTCACGATACTGATGTTGCTCAACAAATTGCCCAAAGCGCGGATTCTGTAGTATTGGTTGTTGGATATACATTTAAAGATGAAGGAGAATATATTCCACCTTTTTCAAAAGGTTTGGGAGACCGAACGAACCTTGGATTAAAAGAGGATGACATTAAACTAATCGATGCTGTTGCAAAAGTAAATAAAAAATGTGTTGTTGTACTGGTTGGAGGAACAGCGATCCTTATGGAAGAGTGGAAAGAAAAAGTTCCTTCTATACTAATGGCTTGGTATTCCGGGATGGAAGGGGGACACGCATTAGCAGATATTCTTTTTGGTAAAGTTAATCCAAGTGGAAAGTTACCATTTACTATTCCCGAAGATCCCTCTCATCTACCTTTTTTCGATGTATATGTTGACGAGATTGAATACGGTTATTACCACGGATATACTCTAATGGAAAAGGAAAAGATTGAACCGTCCTTCCCTTTTGGATTTGGGTTGAGTTATACAAAATATTCATATGAAAATATCCGAGTAAAATCAGATGAAGAGAAAATTATCGCTAGTGTGGATGTTGCGAACATTGGAGCTATGGCAGGTGAAGAGATCGTACAATTATATGTAGGTTTTGAGAACTCTAGCGTTGATCGCCCCCTAAAACTCTTACGGGGATTTAAGCGAGTTATGTTAAAACCTAACGAAACAAAATCTGTATCAATAGAAGTCAATAAAAAAGATCTTGCATGGTATAATCCTGAAAATAACACATGGGAGGTTGAAAATATTGCATACACTATTTATATCGGAGCATCTTCGAGTTATAAAGATTTACTCACAGAAACAATTACGGTTTAAGACTGGAAATTCTTTAAATTGTATATTTATTTTTTATTTTTCACTTTTATCATCAAACTTGATAATAATGTTAATCCTCCGGCTAATAGTTGCAAAAGAAATGAAAAACTGGGCCAAAAATAGTTTTCACCTCCATAAGAACCCCAAAAAATTGGGTATCCTCTACCTATAGTGTAAAGAAAATGCCAAATAACCATGAGTAATAGTGGTGTAGCTATCATCACAATTCCTCCTATAATAGGAATTTTGACATTCAATTCATCTTCTCTCAATCTTTTTAGCGTAATTATTAAAACCATGCTAGAAGCAAACAAGATTAAAATCATTGAAAATAGAGCCGGGA
>JAGXOB010000017.1 GCA_019894735.1 Promethearchaeota archaeon
AGTTATACCGCCCGTATCGCTATGGATTACAATATAATCACCATGTCTCCAGACTCTTTTTCCTACATCTTTATAATAATCAAAATAAGCGGCTTTGTATTTTGTCATGTTATCGTCGTCACCCCAGAAATAAATTGGCATGGAAGGCGCTGGCGCTTCACAAATAAGTTCAGCTTGTTCATCTTCAATTGGTTCAGCTTTTCCTGAATAAGACTCAACTTTCATTGCTAATGCTCTACCTTGTAATTCACCGGAATAAACAGGTAGGATCGGAATAGCCCCTGCAAAACAACCGTTGATATCAGTTCCTCCACTAATCGAATTAAAAAAGAGATCTTGTTTAATCTCTCTATAGACGTACTCAAATCCTTCTGGGGAAAGCGTTGACGCAGTTTGCGAAATTTCTCTTAGCGTACTAAGGTCGTATTTTTCGGAAGGTTTAACACCGAGTCCCATTAAATAATGAATATACGCAGCACTTGTCCCAAAAATAGAGATTTTATGTTTTTCTATTAATTCAAAAAATCTCAACGGATCAGGGTAAAGAGGATTTCCATCGTATAGGAATATTGTGCAACCCACAGCTAATCCGCTAATAAGCCAATTCCACATCATCCAAGAGGGTGCAGTTATGTAATTGAGTACATCACTTCTTTTGCAATCAGTAGAAAGAATAAGCTCCTTTAAATGATTGATCAACACGCCACCAGCACTTTGAACTAGACATTTTGGTGCTCCTGTTGTTCCAGAAGAGAACATTACATATAATGGATGATCAAAGGGTAATTGTTCAAATTTTAGGGTAGGATCCTCATCATTAGATATGAACTCGTCCCAATGAACAGCGATAGGAATGGTACTGATATCCGGTTTTCCTTGAGAGATATAAGAAACAACGATAACTTTTTCAATCGATGGAATCGCATCAACTACGGCTTTTGCATTTGAAATAATGTTAAATTCTTGATCTCTATAGAAATAACCATCTACAGTAAACAAGATTTTTGGCTCGATTTGGCCAAATCTATCTATAACGGTGCTAGGCTGTAGTTCAGCACCACATGACGCCCAAGTTGCTCCAATCGCTGCTGCTGCTAGCATAGCAACAGGCGTTTCAATCAAGTTTGGTATATAAGATACCACTCGATCTCCTACCTTAACTCCCGATTCTTTAAGTGATTTTGCTAATCGAGCAACAATCTTGTGTAATTCATTGTAAGTCATTTGTTTGGTTACTTTAGTCTCACCTTGAAAGATAAAGGCTAGTTGATCGTCTTTATACTTCAGTAGATTTTCCGCGAAGTTTAAACGAGCGCCAGGAAACCATTTGGTGCCGGGAAAAACGCTTAAATCTTCTACCACTTTATCGTAAGGTTTAGACGCGATTATATCGGAAAATTTCCACATTGCCTCCCAGAAATCTTCTATTTTCTCTACAGAGAATTTATAAAGGTCTTTTCCCCCTTTTATGCTCTGTCCGTATTCCTTATTGACGAATTCAATAAATTGGGTTATGTTTGCATTTTTTATCCATTCTTCAGAAGGTTCCCATAGTTTTTTTCTTTCATCTTTCATAATATTTACGCTTCAAATTTTAATTTGAACATTTAATTGGTTAAGAATAATGTAGTTTTATATAATCTTGCACTGCTTTTAATTCTTCTAAATGAGTTTCGCGGTCCCCAAAAATATAAAACCGAACTTCGGGCCCAGTACCACTTGGTCTAAAATATAAAGTTGAATCTTTACTTTTTAACTGAAATATATCAATATTATTAATATTGTCTGACAACGCACTCACTCTATACTCTTTATCCTTAATTGAGATGGTTTTATTGTCGTTTTTAGTAAAATTTTTCATGATTTTAACTTTTTCTCTATCAACGGCAGGAATAGTTCTGTTTATTCCTTTGATTGACCAATCAATAGATTTTGAAATTTCATGACCTCGAGCAATAAGTTCTGTTATTAATACTAGAGCAGGTACAGGATACTTGTCCGCGATAATTGGAAACTTGGATTCAAAGTGGAACCCGTCGAATTTATCAGCTCCAACAGGATTTAAGACATTAAGCGTGTGCCCTCCCGATTCTTCCCACATCACGATTAAGAATTCTTCTTCAAATAAGTTGTTCTTATGAATAAGTTCAAACAGTTGTTGTTTTAAAGGTTCTGCGTTATCTATTTTCCTTAAATTATTATTTTCTTCTTCAAAATATAGAATTGCTTTATCCACTTTTGACTTTTCGACCCCTATTCCCAATAGAAAGTATAAAATTACTCCTAAATGTTTATATCCTACACCAGTTAAAATATTTATAAAACTAGTATTATCTCCTCGTAAATCACTTGGAATTGTTCTTACGTTTATAATTTTCTTTTGATACTCTCTAGCTAATATGTTATGTAAAGCAGAATAAATCTCGTTAGGAATGTAATAATTATATTCGCCATTCTGTTTCACATATAAAGCGATTCTATCTCTATCTGCATCTAGCAGTATGGCTATATCTGAACTTTCTGATTCCATAACCTGTTTCAATTTACTTTCTCGAACTACCTTTATTGGATTAGGTGGATTTATTTCTTCGTCAATTAGAATAATATCAGCTCCTAATCGTTTAAATAAGTTAACTATACCTCTAGCTTTTCCTAAATAAGGCCAAATTACTAGTTTTTTTTTCTTGATGCTTTCAATTTCTAACACTTTTGAAATAAGACTTATCACATAGTCGTTATTTTTCTTTTCAGCATCAATGGAAATAGATTTATATTTAGGATCAAACTTAATCTCTTTAAAATTAAGTGCCATATTCGATATTTCTTTAAATAAATCTCCAGACATAGGCATTGGATAATCAATATAAAATTTAATCCCATTCCACGACAACTCATTATGAGAAGCAGTTAACACAATGATTAATTTAATTTCGTTTAATAAAGCAACAGAAGCAGCTCCGTATGGAGAAGAAACCTGAGATTCTCCGGGTAAATCCTCTTGATGATAAACCTCGTATCCATCGTAAGCAAAAATCTGAGAGCAATACTCTAATAAAATACCTCTCGTTGGTCTATTATCTGTAACAATTAATATTTTAAGGTTTTTACCCTCTTTCATCTCTTTATATTGTTGACTAATAGCTTTAAATACTCTGAGAAACAGGAAAAGCTTTTTGTTAGTTAGGATTAACTTCTTCTTTCCTTTTTTTTCGATTTGATCTAGAATTTGAATTCTTAACCCTGAGGTGGGTGCAACAATTGGATCTATCATAAATTTCTCTTCGTCAGTTAATTCTGGTAATCTTAACATTTTATGAGTTCCAACATCAATAAATGATAATTCCTCTAATTCAAAATCAATCAATTTTATCACAATAACAAAATAATTAATAATAAGCATTAATTTTAAAAATCTTAAATTTCTTATGCTTTCACCAAGAATCCTAATTAGGTTTAGAACTATTGGGAAATTTTATCTATTGCATCTCTTAAAATTGCCTGTATCATTTTTCGATAATCAGAGTTAATCGCAATCATACCGTGTACTTTTATAGGAGGATCTCTTACTACTTCAGATAGCATTTTTTCACAAAATTCAGGAGTGAGTCGATTGGGTATATCCTGTTTATTTGCAATTCCAATAACTAATTTATTCTTAAAACTTTTGTCTAAAATATCGCGAATTATGTCTTTAGTGGGATTTAAAGATTCAAAAGTAGAATCAAGTACTAAAAGAACGATATCAGTTTTAACGAGTAAGCTCTTCCAGAGGGATCTAAAATTAGATTGACCAGCAAAATCCCACAACATAATGGATCGATCTACGCCTATCTCCGTTCCATCGTAATTCGTGATATCCACATTTATGGTTGGCTGATATTCTAAGTTAATATCTTCACCACATATTAATCGTAGGAGGGTAGTTTTGCCCACTCCTCCTAACCCAATTAACGACACCTTAATAGAACCAAGGATAAAATTGTCGATTTCTCTCTTAAATTCTGCAAACACGCTGCGATTTCCTGACCATTCGCCACTCTTTAGTACTTCTCCGTACTCTTCGATAAATTTCACCCTTATATCGGTAATTTTTGAGTTAACTACGGCGTCTTCCTCACTAAGATCAGAACAGACTACAATGATAATCTCATCAATAATGGTGTAAAAATATTTGAATTCATCCGTAGCTGTAGATTTAATGTCGCTTTTACTAATCTCCTTCATAAAACCTGAAAAAGCACTGAGAAATCCCGCGAGTAAGTCTCTATCGACATCCGAACTACCGTAATTTCGGAATAATAATGATTTGCCTTCACGGGTGAGGATATTGATATACTGAATCAAGGGTAATATCATCTAATTTTTATACATGTACTTAAAGATTTTTGATTTTTAAGTGCTGTCATACCTATTTCCAATTATAGCCACATTTTTTACACACATACTTCTTAGCATACATCGGAATAGTTCCACTATAGTAAAGAATTTTGTCTTTATCCTCAGTCTCTCTAATGTTTTTTCCTACTGCTTGACACATAGGGCAAATAATTCGTGTTTCATCGGAATAAACCGATTTCTCGTCAGCAGGTGGCTTTAATTTGGCCAATTCGTTCTCAACTTCTTCCAAACGAGCGGCTTGAGCAGCTATCATCTTTTCTTTATTGTCTATTAACTCAGAAAGTTCTTGAATTTTAGTGTCTTTCTGGAGTAAGATATTGTTCAACTCCATTAATTGACTGTTCAAGTTCGTTTCTTCGTCTTGAGTAATAGTTAGCTCGTTTCTCAATTCTTGAATTTCAGCGCTTAGCTTGTCAATTTGTACTTTGCGCTCAGAAGATGAACTATCTAAATCCTTTATTTGAGATTTAGAACTTTCGAGTTTAGAAGAGAAATCTAAGTTATTAGTTTCAAGTTCATCAATTTTGTTTTCGAGTTCGCTTACTATGGACTTTGCACCCTCGAGATTAGCGTTCAACTTTGCAATTTCAGAATACAAATTCTCATTATTTTTCGTTTTTTCTTCAAGTTCAGTTAAGGTTTGGTCCAAATTAGATTGAGTGTCCCTGAGTTCCGCTTTTGTGCTCTCAAGACTGGATTTAGTACGCTCCAAAAGAGTTGTTGTATTTTCGAGACTTTCTCCGTTGGATTTAAGACTATTCCGCGTGCTATTCAATTCTTTTTTAGTATCAAATAGACGCTTTTCTAAATCGTTAGCTTTAGCTCTTAACTCAAGTAAAATTCTTCCCTCAACTGCTTGCTTCTTGTCTGGGTTTTCTTCTGCTTTAGGCCAATCGATTGGCATGATTCAAATCCTTTTTGATTTAATTTCGCTCAATAAATAGAAATATACTCTTTTTATAGTATCGTTAGTATATAAATATTTTTATAATATTATTATTTAACATTTTAATGACAAAGTTTAAAAATGCCGATTTCTTCTAAAGTTTTATGCCAACAATAGATTTGAATGAAAAAATAAAAGAAGATCTTAAAAAGATTAAAGAAGTTAATGGATGTAAGACCTACAGCGAAGCAGTAGCAATACTAATGAGAAGCAACAAAATTGAAGATATAATGTCAAATTTTTTCAGTCATATCATGGGAAGGTTAACACAACTATCCCAATCAATTGAAAATATCAAGCAATCCCAGTAAGATATCATTTATCCAAAATGGTTAACTCATTAGTGTTAAAATAAGCCTGAAAAAATAATAATTAAAAGAATTCGAGACAACACACATCTTCTTTTATGTCATGTGGGAATTAGCATTACCTGATACTTCAGAAATGGATGAAAAAAACCAACGACTGGTTCTGTGAAGAGTTAATTAGAGCATATTTTAGCAATTCAAAAAGTTAGTAAAAAAAAAAAAGTATTATGATGAACCTGAACTTCCCGAAGACATTAAATCAACTACTGATTGGGACGATATTACTGAATCACATTTTGAACAAGAGTGTAATATTAGTGGTACGGCTCCAATTTTATCCAAATACCGTTTAACAAATTTTAAAGTGTAACCTGCCATTCGTTTCATCATTTTTCCCCCAAATGGGACAACCTCAGCTTGAATATCTATGAAATTCTCGTAGGTTTTCATAAGATCATCTTTAAACTTGTCATCGATGGGTCCTGGGGCAATTTCGAGTTTTATTTCAAGCTCCTCTTTACAATATGGGCACTTTGGCAACTTAAATCACATCCTTAAGTTATTAATTATTATTGAATTTCTGTATTATAGTTAAATATTCTATTTAAATGGTAGGCAAATTTCATTAATAAGGTTATTTTAACTATGGTCTAAAATTTAAAAGTAATGATCTTATACGGTCTTTGTTTTTTATTTTTTTCATGATAGAAGGATATTTCTAAAGTGAGTGAGTAATAACTCATTCGATAAATAAAACTCCATAACATCTCCATATCAATTATTAGTCAAGTTGACTTGACGAATTTTTATTTCTTTATGTGCAGTTATTTTAATCGATTATGACTAGACACATTTTTCGAATTCTCAAATAGCTCTTGGATGGTTTTAAACTGTTTGAGTCGTTTTAGCGTGGAATATTGAGGGAATATTAATTTGATCTGCTTTTTTTTAAAATTCTTTATAATTTGTTTTGGAGTGCCCCATAAACTCTCTGTTAATTCATCGTTAAATAAATTAATATTTTGATTACGAGGAAATTTACAGAGAAAGAATTGCGTATCAAACCGAATGGGAGATAACTCAGGGGTGATAAATCTTCCAAAATATTGTAAATTATTCGCAGAATAATAAAGATTTTCTTTAGTCAAGACATCTGTCATAGTAATTTTATTTTTTTGAAGTTTCTTTTGGTATTTTTTTAGTTTCTTGGGTTTAGTTTCAATTTTTCCAAGTGAATTTTCTGATTTCTTGGTAGCAATTAAAATCCCCGCCTCTTCAAAGAGCTCGCGGATTGCAGCAATCCAGAGATTAGAAGGATCATCGCATATATCTTTTAAATTGTTGATAATTGTTTCGTTCATTCCTACTAATTTTGCTCTTGATTTTTTAGTTGAGTCTTGTTCATCGATGCTCCCGCCGGGGAACACGTGATGTTCACTCATAAACCTTGCATTTTCATGTCTCTTAGCCATGAATACTTCAAATTCGCAGTCATCGTCAGATTTTAGATCAGGTGCTCGCTCCCGTAACAAAATTACGGTCGCAGCTAATTTTGGTTCAACTGGCATCTAGATTAACTCCGATATTGTCTTCGATAAATAAAAAATGAAATATTTTGTTCATAAAAAGAATTTCGTCTTAAGATGTGAAAATTTCTGTGAGTTTTATTATAAATTTTAAAATTTATGTAATTATAGATTATACTGATTAGCGTTAAATAATTCCTAATATAAAAATATTTAATAAATATATTCAATTCAAAGTTGACGGATATGTCTAAAGTACAACCTCTTTTAAAAGAACTAACGATGGGTGATTTACACCTAAAAAATAGGATAGTAATGGCTCCTATGACTCGTAGTAGAGCTAATAATCCAGAGAATCGCCCCACTGAGCTTCAAGCTAAACATTATGGGCAGAGATCGTCTGCGGGACTAATTATCACTTGCGGATCCCAAGTCTCGAAAGATGCTGTTGGTTATATTAATACTCCCGGTATCTATTCAGAGGCGCAGGTTGATGGTTGGAAGTTAGTAACCGATGCTGTACATAAAAGGGAAGGAAAAATTTTCATACAATTGTGGCACGTAGGAAGAATGTCGCATCCAGATTTCCATAATGGCGAACCTCCACTGGCACCATCTGCAATAAACCCTAATTCAAAATCTTTCACTTACGAAGGGTTTAGAGAAACAGTTACTCCTAAAGCGATGACTATCGATGATATTAAACAGACTGTTCAAGATTTCAAGAACGCAGCTAATAATGCTATGAAGGCAGGATTTGACGGAGTCGAGATTCATTCCTCAAACGGGTATTTATTCCATCAATTTTTTACTAAATGTTCTAACAATAGGACGGACGAATATGGAGGGTCAATTGAAAAACGAGCCAGATTTCTATTCGAGGTCATTGATGCGATGAAGGGAGTAATGCCAGAGAATCGTATTGGAGCGAGGTTAAATCCATCTTTTCACGATATTTTTGGAATTACGGTTGACGAAGATACTATTCCTACCTTCGAATATATAGTAAAAAAGCTGAACAATTACGATTTAGCTTATTTACATCTATCCGAACCGTTTACAGACGTAACTAACGTACCATTTGCCGAAACTAATATTGCAAAACATTTTAGACCGTTATATAAAGGAACTCTAATGATAAATAATGAATTTACCCAAGAAAAAGGGAATGGTGTTCTTCAAGAGAATTTAGCCGATCTCGTAGCGTTTGGAAAGCTTTTTATTTCTAATCCCGATTTGCCAAAACGATTTGAGCTAAACGGTGATATAGCGCGGTGGGATAAAAACACTTTTTACACTCCTGGTGAAAAAGGGTATACTGATTATCCATCATTACCTTAGAAAGGAGAAGCTTCTCCTTTCACCAATACAGCCATCAATGTTTTATGTAAGAATCAAAGTAACTATATCGATTTTTTTTGTAAGGTCTTTCAGGAGCATTAAAGAAGCAACGGGGACATAACACAGTTAATATTTTGTCGTTCCAGATGAGGAGGGCTCGTTCTTTAGTATATTGAGGGTGATTCGTTAAAAACTCGCCGAACGAGATACTTTTTTTACAATCAGCACAATTACGATCCGGGGGAAAAAGAACCATACTTGTAATTCTTATACGAACTATATTAAAAATACATGGGTATTAACCAAGTAATTTATGAACTCGTGCTTAAAAAAATCGCTGATAATTCTTAAAGAACATAATCAATTGAATTCCTATGGATATTTTAAAAGGAAAAAGGAAAAAAAACTAGTTGACTAATTATCCAAATTGACATAATAGTTATTTCTATATAGAAAAAACTTTTTCTTGACTTCATTAAAGATATGATGCTACTTGCGATAACTAAGAACATTCCAATGTTTAATCCAAAATTACCAAAACCAGCTAATCGGTAACTCCAAAAAGGAGCGTACCTCATTAAAACAGGTTCTAGATCTGGCATGAGAGAAAACGAGTATTCAATTAATTTTACAATTAAAGTCATAGAAAGATAAATTAAAACAATGAAAATGAATATAAGTTCACCAAATAATTTCCTTTTTATATCTTCTAAACCAAATTCAATCGAAAGTATTAAAATTAAAATCGAAAATACAACTATTGCCATAGGTAGGAATATATTTAGCATAAATGGTATATTGAGAAAAAAAGTTTGATTTAGTCCTTGGTAAAACCCCCAATACCACACATTGGATTGACTTGAGATAGAAATTCCTTCCAACCCCCTAGAAATTGCGAATGGCGTGAAAAGTGAGATTATTATTAGAATTGCCCCTACCATCGGCAGTATTGCTATTTTGTTCTTTACAATCGTTTTAATTTTCTCAATCATCTTTTCACATACATCTCTCTAACTAACTTTTAATTTCTTCCTAAAATCTTTATGTTTTACAGTCGAGTACATCGCACCAGTGGGGTACACATTTTCGTTTATTTTTCGAGTTAGAAAAATAACAGAGTTAAACCATCCAAAAATAATTAGGAGCATGAAGAGAATTAGCAGAAATCTCCATAAATAAGCATATTTACTATCATCAAAAATTAATATCTGAATTATCTCCTTTTTGGTTAGTCCTAAATCTTTACCTAGTTCAAAAAATTTTATTATATCAACAATCATATTTCTTCCCTCGCGTTAGATATCTCTTTAATTAATTATTGGATCGAATTTTGGTCTATTTCCCTTCCTTTTTTTAATCCAATCGAATTCTTCTTGGATTTGCGATTTTAAATCTTGTTTATTTTTAACTTTGGTTATTTTAATTAGACGCAATGTCTTCTTATATACTTTTTCCGATTTATTGTATGATTCTAGCCGTGCTAAAGTTTTACTTAAATTCCAGAAAAATATATAATTATCTCGATTGAGTTTAATCGCACTTAAAAATAAATTATGAGCGTGAGTATAATTTTTTTGATGAAAAGATTTAATACCTAGATAAAATATGTTTAACGCTGTTCTCTCAATTAAAGCGACTGAGAATATTTTATTACTTAAATCTTTAGAGGTTTTGTTCAGAGTTTTAATTTTCCCTATGAGCTCTTCTCTGTTTTCTTTAGAATTTAGAATATTTTCTATTAATTTCCTAGCAAACGATTCTACAGAGAAAAAGACAATTCTCTGAGTTCCGGGATTTGTAGGCCCTTCAGTTATAGAATTAAAAAGTACATTCACAATTCTATGTTCAATTAAAAGCTCTGATAATTCTTTAATATTTAAAAAATCTCCCGGAGAAATATAGTTCTCATTCTCTATAACTAATAGTAAGGATTTAACGATTTCAGGCCATTTAAACAACAATTCGACAAATAATTCCTTAATTAACTCTTTTTTTTTGGTTTGTCTTGACTCAAG
This sequence comes from Promethearchaeota archaeon, assembly GCA_019894735.1. Next base: position 10,535 of record JAGXOB010000017.1, read on the forward strand.
AAGCTTCGAAGCAATGAAAATAACTAAATCTTCTTGCTCCTTAGTTAAGAAGGAATCTGTAAAATCAATTTGATTAGTTAAAAATAGTTCCTTACGGAGTTTAGAAATAATTTGAAAAACTTTAAAATCATCACCATTCCCCCTTTTGTAGCAATTAAACCTAACTGAAGGAATAGCTTCATGGTTGTAGAAACTGGAGGTTGTAATGTTCTCGAATCCAGTATTTTCCAATTGGTCGATTAAGAGGAACGAGGGAAAACATAATTTATGCTGCAATCCTTTATGAGGTATTCCAAAAAACCATCCCAAGATTTCTTTTTTCTGTTCTCTGTCCGCTTTTAGATAATGCTGACAACTTTTCTCGAGATCAGGTGTTTCAATGATCAATTTCCCGTTAGGTTCTAATACTCTAAAAAATTCGCTAAGCGCGTAAATAGTTTCAAAAAAACTTAAGTGTTCAATAATATGAATCGCTTTAATTTCTTCGCAACTATTGTCATCAAATTCAAGATTATAAGCTGACATCAGTCTATCAGCCACTAAATCTTCATACAAATCAACGTTACAATAATCGGGATCGTATTTTTTACCGCAACCAATATTAAGCTTCATTTCTTTTTCTCAAAGTCTTTTATTTTTACCGTTGAATATTTTGTTCCGGTTGGGTAAGTGTTGCTTATTGCCGATTCAACAATTAATACTATAAAATAACCGATAATTGAGAAAAATATAATTAAAATAATCAGTAATATGACTTTATTCTTAGTATTATCATAAAATAAGACTTTTTTTACTTCTTTTTTTGATAATCCTAGTTTTTTTCCGATTTGATATAGTTGGATCAGATCTTTCATCATTTTCTCAGTAGTCACTCAAATTTTGAAGTTCTTAGTACTAGACTAAAAATTTATGACAAAATTGGTGAATTTATTTTCTGGCATTGAAATCTTTTATTCTAACAGTAGAATATAAAGTTCCCGATTGGTAAGTGTGATTTGATGGTAAATTTGGTGAATTTGGAGCCACAGAGAAACTAGTTAATATAATTAAAAAACCTATAAATGCGATTATTATAATTAGCATAAATACCCCCAAATTTTTATCCTTAAAGTTGTTATAGGAAAATATCTTATTTATTTCTTTTTTAGCTAATCCCAATTCTCTTCCTATCTTATATAGTTGAATCAACTCTCCTTTCATTTTCTCAATAATCCCTCCTTCTTTGAATTTTAAACTTTCATTTTTTAGTTTTATAATCCTTTATTTTTACAGTAGAATAGTACGTTCCTGCTGCGTAAGTATTTCTGGAGGCTTCTATTCCTAATATTATTACTAGAACGCCAAAAAAAATAAATGATATTATCAATAGGCTTTTGTATAATAAAGCATGTTTACTGTTGTTAAATATTAGTGCCTTATTTATTTCATTCTTACTTAATCCTAACTCTTTCCCAATTTTAAAGAGCTGAATTAAATCTTTCATCATTTTCTAAATAACCACCTTTTATTTGGATTTTACAACTTTATTTCTTTTTAGCTTTGAAATCCTTAGTTTTTACCGTAGAATATAATGTTCCCGCAGGATAGATATTTCTTGAGACTACAATTGCTATAAATATAATGATTATTCCTGAAAAGATAATAGCTATTATCATCAGTATTGTATAGAGTATAGGGTTCTTTGTATTGTTAAATAGTAATACTTTACTAATTTCTTTCTTACTTAATCCTAATTCTTTACCTATTTTAACCAATTGAAAAAGATTTTCTAACATCTTTAAGATACCTCCATTACTTTTTTTTTAAGATTATTTGAAGACTACGTTATGAAACATATTTTTTATTACTGAAATTGTTGAATCCAATTTCCCTTTAATAGGGTATTGGTTCGACGAAAATATTTTATTTTCTATGGCTCTTAAACAATAAGGCTCATCAAATTCTTTTATCGCATAAGCTGTCCCCAAGCATCCTCCCCGACATGATTTTACCACATCACAATTTACGCAATAACCATTTAACTGTCTTTGTTTTACCCTTAACTTCTCCAAAATCGTTTTTAAACTCTGCGTTCTAATATTACCTTCGATAAATTTATCTGGAAGGGTTAAACACCCTTTAATATTTCCGTTACTCTGAATACCTAAAACTGATATTCCTGCTTGACACCCAACCCATGGATCCAGCCCTAAATTTGGTATGAACCTTGAAAAATGGCCGAAACAATGGGCACCAATAACTGGTAATCTTTTATAAGAATACTTTTTAACATTTATAGCAATGAATAACGCTACAGTGTAAAATTCTTCCCTAGAAATCGTTAACTCTCTTGGAAAGCGTCCGATAGGGATTGCTATCTGAATTTGCCAGGCAATATCTCGATCTAACAATATTTTTTTTATCTTATCTAGTTCGTTTAAATTCGTTTTACTTACTGCAGTGATAACACTGACAGGCAATTTTTCTTCTTTTAACCTATTAATCGCATTTATTGTTTTTTCAAACGCTCCTGGAATACCTCTAAGATAATCATGGACTTTTGCCGACCCTCCATCTAAACTAAGTGAAACGCAGTCAACTTTTAAGCGTTTTAATTTTTGAATGTTATCAATTAAAGTTAACCCGTTAGTAACGATAGATAATTCTAGTTTATACTTTTTAATTTCTTTCGCAATTTCATACCAGTCGTCTCTAATTAACGGTTCTCCGCCCATTAAAGCAACTCCTTTATAACCGCAATCACGAATATCCTTAACTAACTTTAACGCTTCTTCGGTATTTAGTTCATCATCTCGAGTTTTTCCTGCTTTCGATCCACAATGGATACAATTACTATTACATTTTAGAGTAATTTCCCAAACAGCACAAGAGGGCTTGATTCTCTGAGTTATAAGAGAAGTAATGCTTGGCATTTCATTTATTTGGATTCAATTTATTAATTGATATATTATTAAGTAAACTATTAAATGTTCCTATCCAAAATACATTACTCTCTCGTTAAATTGTCGCGATAAATGATTTAATTTTCTTTAAAATTTTCGTATCCCGCGAAAGTTAATTGGCAAAAATGGTATTTGACACATTCCCTCACAGACTGAAATATATATAAAGAAACATGACCTAACTATTAACTAATTAAACACTATCTTTTGCTATTATGTGATGGCGAATATAAGATGAAATCGAAAACAAATTCAAAACTACCAATCATTTTAATCGCTTTAGGAATCCTTTTCGCTTTTTCTTCTATAATTAACGCTAACTCAAGATTAATCTCGAGCAATAAAAACAAAATTTTTGATTGTAGCGAAGAAATTTATTTTGATAATAAAAATCTACAACTTTCAGATGTTTCAGGAAAAATTCATATCGATAATAATTGGTCTGCTGCTAAGAGTGTGGGAATTTGTACGGGGAATGGTATTTATTCCGACCCTTATGTTATAGAAGATTTGGTAATAGATAGTGGAGGTTCGGGAAATTGCATCTTGATCGAAAATTCCGACACTTACTTTAAGATTGAAAATTGCTCCGTTTACAATTCAGGAGAGAGTAATCTCTATGCAGGAATACGATTATCAAATGTAAACAATTCTCTGATAATCAACAATAATATCTCATCGAATCATTATGGGATATATTTAGGTGTGAGTAGTAATGGTACTATTTCAGGAAATATAATGAATGAATGTGGATTACGATTATCCGGAAATCTTGAGATGTTAACTTCACTTATCATAGATACTACAAATTTAGTGAATGGAAAACCATTATACTATTACTTCAATGAAATAGATTTAAGACCAAACAATTTTACAAACGCTGGGCAAGTAATTTTAGTTAATTGCACCGATTCACTAATATCAAACTTAAATACTTCAAATTGTCTCGCAGGAATTTCATTATATTATTGTAATAACAACAATATTACGGGAAATACCGCATATAACAACTATTGGGGGATTTATTTATCACATAGTTATTATAACATCATTTCGGGAAATATTGCAAATAATAATAGTGATTCTGGGATACTGATACGATATAGTGATTACAACACCATCTCGGGAAACATCGCAAGTAATAACAGTGGATGGTATGGGATATATTTAACTTCAAGTGATTACAATATCCTTTCGGGAAACAACGCAAACAATAACAACAGGTATGGGATAACATTATATTCTAGCCATAACAACACCGTTTCGGGAAATACTGCAAATAATAACAGCGAAGGGTATGGGATATATTTAACTTCAAGTGATTACAATATGGTTTCGGAAAATACCGCAAATTATAACGATTATAGTGGGATAGCACTACATCATAGCCATTACAACACCATTTCAGGAAACAACGCAAGTAGTAACAATGGAATTTCTGGGATATCTTTAGATCTTAGCTGTAACAATATGATTTTGGGTAATACCGCAGGGTACAATACCTATAATGGGATACGACTATATAGAAGTGATTATAATGTCATTACGGGAAACATCGCAAATAACACCAATTGGGGGATAAGTTTATTTTATAGTGATTATAACACAATTTCGGAAAACATCGCACAAAATAAAATAATAGGAATTTATATAACTGGTAGTGATTATAATGATATCACGGGAAACAGCGCAAATAACAACATGTTTGGGATATGTTTATTATATAGTGACTATAATACCGTTTCTGGAAATAATTTAGACGGTAATGACAACTGTATCTTTGAATACGATTGCCAAGGAAACATTTTTAACGATAATGGTTCTTGTACTTATGGTCAAGCAGATGAATTAATTCCCGGATATAACCTATTCTTTCTACTTGGCGTTTCATCCGTTATACCAATTGTTCTTAGTAAAAAAATAAAAAAATCTTAAACTCTATTTTATGGTTACAAATTAAATTAATATTATTGACTAAAACGGAGATCTCTCTCTATTGAAAAAAAAAGTCTGGATTAGTATCATTATATCTATAATAGTGTGCGGTATACCATCAACCATGGGAAAATCTTTTCAGAATTCAGAAGAATCTTCTCAAGATTACCCGTTAGGTTTATCAGATTCCGATTCATGGTCAAGAATCGTAAAGGAAGGAGAAAGAATTTTCTGGCCATATTGTGAATTAATTAATGGTTCATTATTTATTATCGGAGAGACGGAGTTAGATCATTTATACATATCGAAGTTTAATTCCTCAGGAAATAGAGAGTGGGAACTTATAATTAAATTAAAAGGTGATTCCTATATCTCTTATGTTTTTGATAACGAAAATAATTTATTTATTTTGTCTAAATATTATAGTTCAAAGAATATATCACTTGTAAAAGTGAATTCTTCAGGGGCAGTTCTTTTTTCAAAAGAAATTAGTCTAGAGCTAAGTAGTTATGATCTTGCTTTAGTTTTAAGCGATAATAATTCTTTGTTGGTTTTGGGATATTATGATCAACGGGATCATCCTAAAAGATTTTTTTTAATGAAATTTAATAATGTGGGTCAATTTCTATGGAATACATCGTATTATATTGATTATGCTTATAACTCGTATTTCATAGAAGATTCCGGAAATAATATATATCTTCAATTTTGGAACAATTCTATAAATTACCTGGCTAAATTTAATAGTTCAGGGGTTATTTTGTGGCAAACGGCTTTAGTAGATGGTTTTGAAACATTTTTAATAGATAGTAATGAAGAATTATTTGTAGTGGGAGAAAAAAGTTATACGACAGTATATATTCATAAATTAAATAGTACTGGGAATCGTATCGAGGAGATTCTAATAGAGTATATTAATGGTAAATACTTGAGAGTTTGGTATTTGGATGATCTTTTTGTATTTAATTATGTAGATATGTCACTTTTATGCTATGATTTGAATCTTAATCTGATATGGAACTCTTCATTATCAGATTATCTTGGTTCCTATTGGTTAGCTCAGACTTTTCTAGCTAAAGATTCGCACGACAATGTTTACATCCTTCAAAATAATGGGTTAGGAAATATTGATTTGGTAAAAATAAGTAGCACAGGTAATTTTCTTTCACAAAAAATTTGGGGAGGAGGCACTGTTAAAAGACCAAGATCCCTGAATATAGATTTAGATAATAATGTTTATTTTTTGTGTAATTGCGAGTATTCAAATATATGGGGATACTGGGCCGAATACACGATATTAGTTAAAAATCCTGTAAATGGGGGTATTCCTCCGGAACTCAAAAGAGAATTGGTAATAGAAGATTATTTTATCTTCAGCGTTATAGGTATTTCGTGTATAATTTCTCTTCTAGCATTATTATCGATATTGAGAAGTAACAAGAGAAGAATTAGTTAATTCGTTTATAATAAAATAACTGGCAAATAAGCTAAGAGACCGACAAGAAAAGATGTGATATTTGCAAAAAGAGTTCTTATAATTATATATTTTGATTGTATGACTACATTATCTACCCTTTTCAATTCAATTTTTAAAAGAAAAGATTCAATCAACACAACTCCAATCTCTATGAGAAAAACGTAAAACCAAAATAAATGCAAGAAATATATATGAAAAAAATAAGCAAATATTTGTGTTAGAGGAAAGGTCACAAGATTTATTCTTAATAGTAATGTGAAATAGCTAGTTGAGATATAAGTATAATTATGTTTTTCGAAAAATTTTGAATTAAAATATGCGGACTCTACCCGCACTCCTACAAAAAACATGAGTATTAATAGTGGGACCGTTATAAACGGATTTTCAGGTAGATCCATATAAACAGGATTTCCGCAAACATTCTGAGTAAAAGTTATACACAAAAATATGAAAATCACTACGTCTAATAAGATTAGTTTTCGCTTCACATTAATAATTTAGATATGTAAATTTTAATACTCTTTGGTTTCTAAATCTGACTCTATAATTTAAATTATCAATATTTCCTACAAAAACCCCGTAACTATAATTTGTAACTTGTTTCCATCCTACACATTTTTGTAGAAATATATTTAAAGAATTACATCATAAATATTTATCATCTATCAAATTTATTTTCTCGAAATCTAAAACAGAAGTGAAAAATATTATGAATATAAATAAAACCTTCAGAATTATTGTTGGAGTATTACTGCTTATAAACACTGTTACCATCTTTGCCTTGCTGTTTATAGAAATTGAATCTTTAGCCGTTCTTTTTGATTTTGGCATCGATATTCAAGCAGAAAATTTAGGTGAGGCTATTGCTGGTTTAGCTGCTAGTATAGCTGCGGGAATAGTGTTTTTTATTGCAATGGTTATGGTAGGAATTATTAACATCCTTATTTATACAGTGATCGGAGTGCTGACATTAGTTCTTAAAAGAACTAAAGCTATGCCAATCATAGTTTTGATAATCACTGCTTTAGGTCTTTATATCGGAGTTAGAGCCTTAATTATTCTATCCTTAGGAGGATATCCAAGTATAATACTACCCCTGCGTGTTACAAGCGATATTGCAGTAATAGCATTGTCAGTAACCTCTCTTATCCTAACCTTTAGAGAAGGAAAGATTCCTCGGCTTGAATCTTCAAATTAAATTTACATCATTTTTTTATCTTTATTAAACAGAACCTTACAAATAAAAAATAAAAGTACTTAGTGATTAGGAAAAATGACTCATTTTATTTACTCATAAAGTCGACGTACATATAGCTTAACTGAAGAAATCTTCAACTTAATTTTTAACTATTTTTTTATATTTTTTTTATTCCATTGGCCATTCAAGCAAGGAAATTATTAGATTTTTGTTAGATAAACCACCTCGAGTAAGTGTGCCTACGAAATTTTCTCGTAGAAACATATTTTTTAGAACATACCGTAAAAGTCGTTTACCCTGTAATCCGTTTTCTTTTGCTTGAATTTGAAACCTATGTGCCTTCAGATGGAGCGAATTAATCTCATCCATTTTTTCTTTTAAAAAGCTTCTACCTTTAAATACTCCCTTCCCAGACGTAAAGAGAAGTAAATTGTCCATTCCTTCTGTGAATTCATATAATTTTTTAATCGATTGATATATCAATGAGATGTCCTCGGGAATATCTGTATCTTTACCAAATATCATTTGATATTTTGGCATTACTGCGTCGGTGATAAATGCCCATTGTTGTTTTCGTTCAATTAAGCTAATTTGTTCAAGAGCATGTCCAGGAGTATCTAATATGTCAAAAAAATATTTGCCCGATTTAGAATAAATTGAATCTTTTAATAGTTCAGCTTTAAATGGGTGGTAATTTTCGCCCCAGGTCATCTGACGATAATCAGGGTAGTTTTTTTCATTCATTAATAGTGGAATAGCCAGCTTACTAGCGAAAACGGGAATGTTAAAATCTTCTTGAAGCATATGACCTCCGCCACAATGATCTTCGTGGTTATGGGTAATTACACACTTTTCAATCAAATTCTCGGAATCAAGAGATTTGACAAATTCTTGTAAATCTTCTACCCCTCCTGGAGCGCCTGCGTCAATTAACAACCCGTCAATTAAAAATACTGATGTCCAAAAAGGCTGTGGCATTAATTTGCTGTCTGAAGACCATTTCCATTCTAATATCTCGTTATTATTGTGATAAACTATTTGAACAACCATAATACTCTCATTTTTATTAAAAATAAAAAAAAAAAATTACCTATAATATTACTACTTTATCAGCTCTTTATTCCCGAAGATTTAATTGAGTTTATTTACTCTTAAATCCTACGTACATCAAACCTAACCAACCAAAGGTGAAAGCAAAACCACCAATAGGAGTTAGAAACTCTATCCACTGAAAGCCGGTAAAAACGATAAAATACAAACTTCCACTGAAAAGGATTATACCAATTAAAAATAGCCAACCTGAAATATCTACCATCTTTAACTGTATGTTACGTGCTAAAAGAGCTACAATAACTAAGGCAAATGCGTGATACATCTGGTACCGCACAGCTTTTTGAAACGTTATCAGAAGAGGAGAATCAGGCCAACCCGCATCAATTATATGTGCACCGTAAGCTCCAGCCAAGACTGCAAAAGCGGCATTAAAAGCGCCAAGAATTAACCACAAATTTTTCCTGTCCATTTTAATAACCAAATTTATTTTTATGTTATATAAGAAAGTTTTTTCAGTTTTTAATAATCTCTTATTTTATTATAATATCAACTCTTTTTCAAGGGCTTTCCTTATAACTTCCTCAAAAACCTCGTATGGTTGAGCTCCAACTACTATGCTCTCACCAATTATGAATGTTGGTACCCCATTTATCCCGTTCTTCCTTAAATCTTTAAGCGATTTCTTTAATACGTCATACGGTTCTTCACTATCAATGTATTCAAGAATTTCTTTCCTTTCAAAACCAAGTGATTCCGCGATACTCATTAAAAAGGCTCGATCACCGATGTCTTTTCCTTCTTTCCAGTAGCCATCGAACACTAACTTGTGAAACTCGTCAAATCTCCCCTTTTTTCTAGCAAATTCAGAAAAATACAGTGCCAATCGGGAGTTTGGTAGCTTATCGGAAAGCTTAAAAGTAACGCCAACATCATCGGCAAGCTTTTTAATATTTGCTTTCATCATCTCTAAATATTCTTCAGGAAAGGGTAAATTTCTCAATTCGGTGCCGTCCTTTGGGGTCTCTGGATGAATTTCAAAAGGTCGCCACTCAACTTCTATATCAAAATTTTCCTTAAGCTGCTCTACGCGATAAAATCCAATATAACAAAAGGGACAAATATAATCTGAAAATACGATAATTTTTAACTTTTTTTGACTCATAGTTAACAGTTTAGAAGAGAAAACAACCTTTTATAATTTATTGAATTAAAAAATAGGAAATGTATACTGTATGTCTATTGGACAAAAATAAAAAAAAAAAATTTGTTTAAATGGTTATTCAAGTCCGATCTTTGTCGCAAATTTAACAATTATGAATATTATTACTGCAACTATTATAAAATTGATAAACGCTGCTATGAAATTACCGATCCCAAATACTCCAACTTTGATATCTGCAATGGTATCAAATCCAGGTATAGCGAGTCCGATTATTGGAGTTATAATATCTTTAGCCAAAGAGAGGATTAGTGCATTTACAGCAAGACCAATTATAAAAGCTGAGGCAAGACCTAGAATTTTATATCGTTTTATAAAATTCAAAAATTCCCTCGCGAGATTTTTTGGTTTTTCTTTTGGTGGTGCTGTTGGAGGAGTCAAGAGTTCTCGAATTTTCGTTAATTCAGCTAACATTTCATCTTCTTTTGTCATATATCTTCACTTTAAAATTTATAAATAGATTTATTATAGATTTCAATAAATTAAGGTTTAAATTATACTTTCTTTGGTCTTACTTAAATTTTTTATTTATAATTTATGAGATAAAAATAACTTTGGAAGTTCTTCTTTTTGAGGGATTCAGCTTAGATTCGAACTTCAATTGAACTTCGAACCTTAACACTATAAATACCCCTATCGCTATTAATACATAAGGTGATAATTAGAAAAATAAAAATAAGTGTTTGATTTGAGCAATGTAAAAATAACTGTCGTAAAACAATTTAGTCCTGAAGATGTAATAGGAAAAGAGTTTATACGGGCTGATGGAAACCCAATTGAGAAATGTGGAATGAGAGAAGGTCTTGAATTCACCGTTGGTGATTCAGGGGATATGCCGGAAGTGTTCTGTCATCACGCGTGGTATGGTCAATATAAAAATGTCGCAATTTTGCAATGCGGTGGTGGTTTTCCAAATTGGACAGGGGAAGATATGATTTATACCACATGTCCTGACGGAATTCGCCCTGTATGCTTTAAAGTAGAACGCGTTTCAGGGTGAGGTAATGAAAAAATGGAAGCTAAAAAATTGGATTTTGAATCAATTTATTTTGATCTTTACGAATTAAATGAAGGGATTTTTGCAGCAATTTCAGCAGAAAAACTACCCACTTCAAATGCGGGATTCTTTGATCTTGGCAATTATCTAGTCGTGTTCGATACGCTCATGGATCCTTACGCTACTAAGGATCTCATCAAAGCGTCAAAACAATTTACAAACAAGGTACCATCTTTTCTGATAAATAGTCACCATCATTTGGATCACCTATTTGGGAATCGCCTTTTTCCCACAACTGTTCCAATTATCAGCAGCTCAGGAGCGCTATTGGAAGCTCAAGAGACTTTAGGAGCGCGGCTTAAAGATTTTAAAAAAAGAGCTCCGGAAGAACTTAAAAGAACAGAAGCAGAATTATTGAACGAAAAAAACCCAAATAAAATACTGGAATTAAAGAATGATGTAAATACATGGAACGAAATCAAGAAACCAAATTTCAATTTTAGATTCCCAGATTTTATCGTAAACGACTCATTTACAATACAGGGCACTAAAAACCAAGTTCAGATAACTTACATAGGAGCGGCTCATTCAAAAGGAGACATAATAGCTTTATTCGAAAAGGAAAAGATTGTTTTTATGGGAGACCTACTATTCGAGGAAACTGACCCTAGTTGGGCTACTGCTACTGAAGGTGTGCCACGACCCCCAAATCCTTCACACCTTCGCGATACATTAATTGAATACGCTGAAAAGGATATTGATATTTATGTTCCGGGACACGGAAATCTTTGTACAAAAAAACACCTTCGAGAAAACGCCGAATTCTACAAAGAGTATTACATAAAAAAAAACTAACGATAGTATAATGTGCTTTAATATTATTTTTTTTCTTTTTCTATTGTAAATTACATTTATTTAAACATAACCAGCTAAATTATTGACTTAGTTTAACTCTTCATCCGGTTTTTTGCGCACATAAAGAAATAATAGAAATATAAAGAATAAAATTGCTGGGAGATAAATAGAAATAAAGAATCTAGTTAAAAACGACAAATATAATGCCATTAGCGAAGTAATGTTATAAAAGTAAGAAATTATAAGAAAAAAAGAAGAAAAATAAATATCTTGAGAAAAAAGACTCGACAGAACGCAAAAAATTATAATGAATCCAATAAAACGGTTTGAGAATGATTCATAAATAAAACTATATACGAAGAATATTAATATAATTGTTATAAAACTTGTAAGAAAATTGGCTAGATCAAAATAACAAGAACTGACAAGATAAAGGGAGACCGACGCAAGGATAATTAAAATTTCGTATAGTTTTACCTTCGTAAATTTTATCGAAAAAAGTACCCCTAAGGAAATCATCGCCACACCGAGAAAAAGACCAATTAATCCAAAACTTGGAATGTAATAACCCCACATATCAGCCGTAAACCAACCTACTGTAATTGTATGAATGTGTAGATAAGGTAAAAAAATTAGCAAATTAGTCGTTAAAAATAAAATAGTAGTAGAATAGGTAAAGATTTGTTTTTCATATATCTCCTTGTTAATTTTTCTTTTCTGTGCTAAATAAGTGTTCATGATAACCATGATTGGGCAAATGAGTATCAGGAGATTTATAAAGATATTAAATCCGTATAAAAATATAGAGTAATCCGAAAGTGCTTCATGCGAAGAAAAACTCCAAATCCAGTGTATTGGGGGCAAACTTTGCACAAAGCTTTTAGGAGAAGCTAAAGGAAAAAAAAAAGATAAAAATACGAAAATCGAGCCTGAATACATCAATATATTAATGTTATTACCCAAAATCGGCAATTCATACTTTTTCATTTGCTCGTACATGTCATCCTATCCATTATTTTTTGAAGTCTTTTATCTTTACAGTTGAATACAAAGTACCTCTAGTATAAGTATTTTGAACGATAGTTATGTTTAGCACAGTCAAAGAAATGAACCATATTAAGAAAATAATAACCATCATTGTGATGAATACAAATTTCAGAAGAAATCTTTTTTCAAACAATAAGGACGAATTAATTTCTTTTCTACTCAATCCTAAGTCTTTTCCTATTTGATAAAATTTAAAAATATCATCAATCATGTTTTCGTAATATTGGATTAAATTCTTTATGTATTACTTGTAACACCTAAATTTATAAATATTTCTTAAGGATGATAATGAATTTAGTCAAAAATTATTTAATTCCTAATTAATTTCATTTAATTATGAGTAATGCTGGATTTAATCAGTTTAAAGGAGATGTAAATACAGAAAGGATCAAATATATTGCCGATCCTCAACTGAGAAATATAGTTAATGTTTCTATTGCCTTGGCACGACCTTTGTTGGTAAAGGGTGAGCCGGGCACTGGAAAAACGCTGTTATCCCACGCAATTGCTGAATCCTTGGGAAAGAAACTTATTATTTGGAATGTAAAAAGCACAACGGAAGCAATTGATGGTGCTTATATGTACGATACGGTCCAACGTTTAAACGATTCGCGATTTGGAAGCGACGATCGAAATGTTGATAACGTAAAAGATTACATTACTTATGGACCTTTAGGCGAAGCTTTTGACTCTGACGAGCAGGTTGTACTTCTTATAGATGAAGTAGATAAAGCAGACATCGAATTCCCCAACGATCTCTTACAAGAATTAGATGTAATGGAGTTTTACGTGAAAGAAACAAAGGAGTTCGTAAAGGCTAAAAATCGTCCAATCGTTATTATAACATCCAACAACGAAAAAGAACTTCCCGACGCTTTTTTACGAAGGTGTGTCTTTCACTGGATAGAATTTCCCTCAAAAGAATTTATGGCAGAAATTTGCAATCTTCACTACCCAAATTTAAAGCAGAATCTTTTAGATCAATGTCTTAAGCATTTCTACGCTTTAAGAGCTATAACGAAATTGAGAAAGATGCCATCGACGTCGGAACTTCTTGATTGGATCGGTGTATTGCTAAAAAGCGGAATAAGCTTAGACGAACTTAAGGGAGGTATCCCTTTTCTGGGTGTGCTCCTTAAAAAAGAAAAAGATCTTGAAATTGCGTTAGAAAAAATTAAATTTCCGACTTAAAGTAGATGTTTGTAGAGTATTTTTATTATCTCAAGGAAAGATTACCGGTCAGCATAACGGAATATATGGCTTTGATAGAAGCGTTAGATAAAGGCCTTATCCACAACATGGTCGAGTTTTATTATGTTTCTCGATCGATCTTGTGTAAAAACGAACACCACTTCGATATGTACGATATCGCGTTTGCTAATTTTTTTAAGAACGCTGTAATTAAATTTCCCGACGATATTAAACAAGAAATCTGGGATTGGTTGAACCAAGACATTACTATCCCCGAGTTAATCGAAGGATTGAAAATTCTATTGAGAGAATACCAGCAATATCTAAACATTGAAGACCTCCAACAATTCCTCGAAGAATTACTACAGAAGCTTAACGAAGGCATCGAAGGAAAGTTATTAATTAACGCTCCACAGGACGTCAAAGATGAAATCTGGGACTGGTTACAAAAAAATATGGATTTATCACAAGTTGATGGCAATTTTCAAGAGATGCTAAGTCAATTTTTTAACCTCGAAGAAATGCAAAAGCAATTTGAAGACTTGATGCAAAGACAAGATGAGGAGCATAACGGTGGAGACCATTGGGTAGGAACTCAAGGAACGTCTCCGTTTGGAAATTCGGGACAAAATCCGATGGGAATGAGAATAGGTGGTTCTTCGGGGATGCGTATGGCAGTTCAAATCGCCCAAAAAAGAATATTTTCTGATTATCGAAAAGATGTCGTTTTAGACACTCGCCAAATTAAAGTTGCTTTAAAGCGCCTTAAAAAATTAGAAGAAATCGGGAAACTTGACGAGCTCAATATGGATAAAACAATTGACCAGACCGCAAAGAACGGGGGCGATATCGATATTGTTTTCGAAAAACGCCGTAAAAATAACGTAAAACTCGTTCTTTTAATGGATGTCGGCGGTAGCATGAGCCCATACGCCCAATTAGTTAATCTTCTTTTTTCAGCCGCAAATAATATGTCACACTGGAAAGATTTCAAATTTTATTACTTCCATAATTGTGTTTACGATAAACTCTATTTCAACGCACAACGGAATCCTGAAGAAGCAATAGATTTCGAAGATTTTGCCAAGAAATACGATAGTAAGTATAAAATAGTCGTTGTAGGTGACGCTGCTATGGCATCGTGGGAGTTAACTGAACGGTATGGCTCAATTTATTATTACCACAGAAATGAAATGCCGGGAATTTACTATATCAGAGAAATTGCGAATCATTTTAAAAATAATGTTGTTTGGCTAAATCCAGAATTAATACGATTAGAGTGGGTTCCTTGGACTAGAAAAATCATATCAAGCATCATCCCAATGTATAACCTGACGGTGGAAGGAATCGAAGAAGCCATGGACTACTTAAGGACAGGTGGCAAAAATCAATACACTACGGTCCAAATGCTCAAAGGATTAAATTATTAGGTTAATTCAATTCATGTAGTTAGCTTTTCTTTTAAATCCTAGTATGATTATTACCATAGAAAATAAAGTTCCTAATTCTAAGATTAGAGCTCCAATCCTCTCCCCTTCTAGTGAGGTTGGTCCTATTACATTTGTTAATAAAGGTAAAATAAGATTAGATATCAAATAACAAGTAAAACCGATGCTTATGATTAAACTGTTTATTTCTGATAGAATTTTTCCTTTGTGAGCCGTAAAGAAAACCCAAATAACAAAACTTAGGGAACTTAAAGTCATAAATGCCCCAACATAGGAGAAAAGATTTATTTCATCTAGGAAAATAATAATTATAAAGAATATTGGAAAATAGAATATACTAAATAATCCTGTATATTTTTTTGAAAGTCTCTCTCGCTCAAAATCGGGTTTTCGTAGGTTTAATCTGAAAAAATATAAGTAAATTCCACTTAGAAAGAGGGGTAGAATGCTAAATGTTAAAATAAAATACCTCAATTTGATAATGTTTAATAATAAATAATAAGAAAATCCGTAATCTGCGTACAAACGATAGGTTGTAAAAACGAGTATATCCATTAACTTAGCGGGAATAAATAAAAAGAAAAAATATCCAAATATTAATGGTAGATCAGTGAACCTCTGTGAATTTTTTGAAAACCATATTTTAAATAAAAAATAAGCAGCATAAAACGATATTGAAATTCGAACTACAATAATTAGGGTTAGAATTGTAATAAAATAATTTGTGAAGTACATCTCTGAGATTTCAGAATAATATGGTATATAATAAAATAAGATCACAAGACAATAGAATATTACAACAAATATCAGAGACGCGCTGATAATTAACTTCTTCTTTTTCTTTAGTTTAGTACATTTATTATTAAAACTTGATTTATAGTTATTACTAGACATATAAATATCTCCTAATCCAACTTAGCTTATTTTATTGCTCAATCACTATTATTTTCTTTTTGGGAAGAATTCTCATCCCACATTTGTTCGATTTTTTCTAGAAGTTTTTCTTTATTTAATACCTTTTTGTAAGTGCCATCATCTTCTAAAACATAGGAATGAGTAGGCAAGCGAAGATTCTCGATTCTCTTTAATTCAGGATTGTCATGGATGATTTCTTCTGCCCTCCCCTGTATTACATGCAATAGATATTGGGAAACACTTTTAAATCCTAAATTAGGATTTTTAACAACAAAAGCTTCAAAGAGTATACGGAGTTCGTTTGGAATGTTCAACGTATAATAATCGTAATCTTTACGAGCTTTTTTAGGCATGGTGTCAGTTCAAGTTTTGATAATAGGAGGTAGTTACATTTATATACTTTCTTATTAATTAAATAATTAACTAAATTTACCACAAATTTGGGGCAAATATAAACTTATCCAATGTTAGCTCTTTAAACTAAAAGGTCTTCATAGATCATTTTACAAGACAATATTAACTCAAATTAAAAAAACAAAAATTATTAGTATTTCTTTTGAATATACTTTCCTTGCTCTTCTTCTTCCGTTTGATAAATTAAAAGAGAAAATCTTCTATTCTCAAATAAACACTTGTTTACATATGGAATTAGTAAAGGTTAAGGTTATGGATTTCAGCCCTTTTGAAATATAGCAATAAAAAGGTATAAAACCTTTTAGCATAAAATTTCTATTCTTTTTTTTTATATATTATGGATGGTAATTATTGTTTATTTTATAAAAATAAATGAGTCCGAAAACCCCTGCAGAGGGTTAGTTCTCTCCCAACTATGATTTTTTTGAGAGCGTCATTCTATCTCGGATTAAGTTTTTTAAGGAGTTAATGGCTTAGATTCTTTAGTAATAAGCTCAACAGTATCAATAAATTCATCTCTATACTTAAGCTCAGTACTACAAATTCCTTTAATTTCTTCGACAAATTGAAGGTCTCTATAATACTTGAGGTCAATTGCTCGGGCTGGACAAGACGACACGCAAACACCGCAACCTTTACATTTTAAACCGTTAACTTCAGCAATAGCGTCTCCGTTGACTTTTATCGCTTCGTAATTACAAACTTTTTCGCATCTACGACAACCCATACAGAGATTATTTTCTACTTCAGCTACCATTAATTCTTGTACTATGGTATCTTTGGAAAGCAATATAGCTGCCTTACTTGCGGCAGCTGAAGCTGTTGAGACGGAAGATGGTATGTTTTTTGGTCCCGCAGCGCATCCGCATATATAAACGCCCATATTAGTTGTCTCCTGAGGTTTTAAGCAACCATGGATTTCCGATAAAAATCCATAACTATCTGAACTCATACCCAATGTTTCAGTTAGTTTTGCTGAATATTTAGAAGGAACCATACCCGTTGATAAAACAAATAAGTCAGCGTTCAGGTTAACGATATGATTTGTAAGAGTATCGAAAGCCGTTAATTTTAATGCTTTAGTTTCTTGGTCTTCTTGAATTTCTCCAGCTTTTCCCCGAATTGTTAAAACACCCGCTTTTCTCACTTTTCGGTAGTATTTTTCGTTACCTTTATCCCATGTGCGCAAGTCTATGTAAAATATAACAATTTCCGTGTCTGGATATTCCTGTTTTAACAGCTGAGCGTTTTTAAGAGCAACGCTACATCATACTACGGAACAATAGGGGTTTCCTTTTAACGATCTTGAACCAACACATTGAATCATAGCAACTATTTTTGGCTTTTTTCCGTCAGAAATTCTGTATAGATGACCTTCCGTTGGTCCAATCGGACTTAGCATTCGTTTTAACTCAATTTGAGTTATCACATCAGGATAAATACCGTATTTATAATCGTTATATTTCATAATTGGATACTCGTCCCAACCAGTTGCGACTATTACTGCCCCAACATTAAAATCAAGATATTCTGGTCGTTGATCAAATTCGATCGCTTCAGTGGGACAACTTCTTTGGCAGCTATTGCATTCAATACATACACTCCTATCTATTGTAGCGATTTTAGGCACTGACTGTAGAAATGGTATGTAAATCGCGCTCCTTTCACCAATTCCCCTGTCAAATTCGTTGGGTACTTTAATAAGACATTTTTCCGTACATAGTCCGCAGCCCGTGCATTTTTTTTCGTTCACATAGCGGGGATTTTTCTTTACTTTAACATTGAAATTCACTGACATTCCACTGAATTCAACGATTTGCTGCATGTAAGTAAGGTTTAATAATCTCCTTTTCACTCTTCGGTTTGTTTTTCATCCAATTTTTACGACATACCCACATTTGGGGCATATCGCTAAAAATCTAATATCTGTACTGCATATGGGGCAGATAGGTTCTCCAACAGGTTCTATTTGCTGCTCGTATGGTGTGGTTCCATTTTTTTTTAAAGAGGATTTTAATTGCAACCATAAAAAAAATGAATAATTAATTTTAAAATCAGTTAAAATTTAATAATATAAGAAAACTGACATAACTTTAATGGGATTCATGGATATAATTATGGAATATATAAGTATTATTTATGATATTATTAATGGTTTTTATAATTCTGAAGTATTTTGATTGTTGATTTCCAATAAATTGATCAAATCTCTATATTTATTTTAATATTCTTTTATTAATGGTTTTTAATAATTAAAATAGTAGTTAATGTTTTTATACTTTGAATCATATTTTAATCATGACGATGGATTATTAAAAAAAAAAATACCATTATTACGATAACACTCAGGATTGTTAATGTTCTACAAACATTAGCCTAAATTGATAATCATTGCTTTAACTATGCATGTATAGTGAATCTAACGGTTCTATAATAATATAAAACAAACTTTTAAAAATAGAAAGTTGTTTCAAAAAATTGGGTGGAAAAATAAATGTTAGTAGAAATAAAGGAAAGGAAAGAAAAGACAGAAATATGTAGTAAGTGTAAGGCACTTTTAAATGATACTGACTATATTTACAGACGCAAAGCACCTGAAGTTAAAACATATGTATGTTCTAACTGTGGATATTCTGAAATTTATTTCGAGGAGTAATTGTTGATGACGTCTTATATCAATAATGAAAATAAATCTGTTAATTCTAACTTCCAAGTCTCAGAGCATGATATTAAAAATATAATTTCAATGGCCAATTATTGTTATGGATGCAATCGATGTGTAAATGTGTGTCCACTTTCGCATTTAGGCATGTTTTATCCTCGAAATTTGATAGGAGATTTAGTTTTTTCTTCATTAGGAGAAGTTTTAAAGAAAAATAATATATGGAATTGCCTTACATGTGGTCAATGTACAATTTATTGTCCGATGACTCAAGAGAATAAAGGTGTAAGAATACCAGAATTAATTTTAGAATTAAGAAAGATTTCAAGTAATACTAATTCAGAATTGGATAAGATTGCTAAATGCGAAACCCATGATGAAATTTTTCCATTAATTTCAAAAATTATGGCAGGAGATCAATTAGAGCCAAATAAATTAGAATTTTTAAAAGAAACTCATTTAAAAACAACAGTGTCAGGTGAAATTGCTTATTTTCTTGGATGTTTACCATTAATGGAAGATATTTTCTATAATTTGGATATTAATTATTCAAATATAGCAAAATCAATAATAGGTTTACTTAATGAGAAGGGAATTGTGCCAGTTGTTTTAAATGAAAAATGTTGTGGTCATGATGTTTTATGGGGTAGAGGAGACATTGAAACCTTTAAAAAACTTGCTGAGTATAATGTTAAATTATACAAAAATGCTGGAGTTAAAACAATTATAACAAGCTGTGCTGAGGGATATAGAACTTGGAAATTTGATTATCCAAAAATAATAAAAGATTTTGATTTTAAAGTCTTGCATTTCACAGAATTCTTTTTGAAAGAGAAAATTCTTGAAAATATTAGATTCCCTCAAAGACTTAATCTCAAGGTTACATATCATGACGCTTGTCGATTAGGGCGTATAGGAGGAAAATTATATGATGCTCCAAGAGATTTAATTAAAAAGATCCCTGGTGTTGAATTAGTTGAAATGGAAAATATAAAAGATGATGCAAATTGTTGTGGTGTTTCAGCATTTACCGGTTGCAATGAGTTCACACATTTATTAAGGCAAAATCGTATTAATGAAGCAGCTAATACTGGAGCAGATTATTTAATTGTTCCTTGCCCTAAATGTCTAACACACTTCAATTGTTATATGAATGAGCTTTATTTAAATAAAGAGCATAATGAATTGAGAAATAATATAAAGGTAGTAGATTTAGCAAGTTTTATTGGGAAATTGCTAATGCTTGTTTAAATTAATCTTACAAAATTGGGATATAAAGTTAATAAATTTTTTTAATAAATGTGACAAATGTCAAATTTGCAGAGTAGCGTTTTGGTTATTGGA
Source organism: Promethearchaeota archaeon (assembly GCA_019894735.1). The sequence goes on from JAGXOB010000017.1 coordinate 31,232, forward strand.
GGAGGAATCTCAGGGATGCAGGTATCCTTAGATCTATCTAAGTTAGGTTTTAAGGTATATTTAGTCGAAATTAAACCAACTATAGGGGGTACTATGGCTCAATTAGACAAAATATATCCCACCCTTGATTGTAGTTTATGTATCTTAGCTCCGAAAATGGTTGATATATATAGAAATCCAAATATTGAGTTATTTTCTTATTCTTTTGTTAAAAATATTAGTGGATCTGCTGGTGATTACACAATAACAATTATAAAAAAGCCAAGATATATAAAAGAAGACCTCTGTACAGGATGTGGAGATTGTGGCGAAATCTGTTCAGTTAGAGGAATTCCTAGCGAATTTGATACTCATTTAAAAACTCGAGGTGCGATATATATTCCGTTTCCATCATCAGTACCCCCAATATATCTCATTGATGAATCAAAATGTTTATATTTAAATTATAAAATATGTGGACTTTGTGCTAAAGCTTGTAATGCAGAAGCAATAGATTTTTTACAAAAACCAAAAGAAATAAATTTAAAAGTAGGGGCTATTGTTATTGCTACCGGACATAACCAAGAAATGCCAGACGTTTATGATTCTTTTTCTGGCTCTTCCCCGAATGTTTTTTCTAGTATGCAATTTGAACGTCTTTTATCTGCAAATGGACCTACTGGTGGTCAAATCATAAGATTAGATGATAAAAAACATCCTCATTCAATTGCTTTTATACAATGTGTTGGGTCTCGAGACGTTCATCATCCTGAATGTAAAAAATATTGTTCTGCCATATGTTGTATGAATTCGGCTAAAGAAGCAATTGTTGTTAAAGAACATGATCCAAATATTGAGTGTTATATTTTTAACACAGAAATCAGAGCTAAAGGTAAGAACTTTTATGAATTTATTGAAAAAAGTAAGAATGAATACAATGTTAAATATGTGAATGGTCATGTTTCATCTATCAAAGAAAATTTGGATAATGGAAAATTAAAATTATATTACGAGGATATTGATAAAGGAAAAGTTGGAATTTTTGAAGTAGATATGGCTATATTAGCTAGTGCATTATCTCCAACTCCCTCTTATTATGAACTTTTAAGACAACTTAATGTGGGTTGTAACAATTTAGGTTATATTGGTGAAACAGATATAATCTTACTTGAAAAAAAGAATATATTCGTAACTGGTTATTCTAGAAAACCCAATGATATTCAAATGGCAGTTGTTGAAGGTTCTGCATGTGCTGCTAAAATTAGCGAAAAATTAGATTCTGTCAGATTTCAAAATATAAAAAAATTGAAATATCCTCCAGAAATACCCGTAAAACCAGAGGATGAACCTCGTGTAGGTATTTTAGTTTGTCAGTGTGGTCTTAATATCGGAGGTATTGTTAATGTTTCTGAAGTAGTAGAGTATGTTTCTAAATTGCCATATGTTGCACATGTTGAAGAAAATATGTATTCTTGTAGTTCTGATTCCCAAGAACGGATTAAAGAAATAATTCTAAAATATAATCTTAATAGATTTATAGTTGCTTCTTGTACCCCGCGAACTCATGAACAGCTTTTTAAAAATACTCTAAGAGAAGCTGGATTAAATCCATTTTTATTTGAACTAGTAAACATAAGAAACCAAGATTCTTGGGTCCATCAAAATGAACCTAAAAAGGCTACTAAAAAAGCATGTGATTTAATTAGAATGTATTTAGCA
>JAGXOB010000179.1 GCA_019894735.1 Promethearchaeota archaeon
TATGAAATGAACGAATAATTTCAAGAATTTTTTTTCTTTTTTAAATTTTTTATCGATTTTTCATTTTAATTCTAAATAGGTTTCTCAACACTAATACCGTCCCAGTTACAAGAATCATTAATCCGACGATTGTTAAAGAAATTATTAATACATCAAAGGGATGTGGATTTAAGCCAGCGTCTTCGCAATTTTTCTGAAAATCTTGGATATCTACCCCATTGCCAAAATAATCGTTATCTAAGATCTTATTGCATCTAGATTGGTCATCCAAATAAATACCAACAACATGGTTATTAATAGAGTTAAATTTGACGATATTCGATTCGCAATCCTCAAAATTTATACCAAATTGTCCGTTGTTCTTTATTGAGTTATTTAAAAAGAGATTATAGTTACTCTCATAAACTTGAATTCCCTCCCAACCGTTCTGGCTTATTATATTTCTTATGATTGAGTTATTTTCTGCTCTGCTAATTCTAACGCCGCGAGTTAGCCCACCAAGGTATATGTTATAAGAAAAGTTATTTTCTTTCACGATATTGCCTCTAGAGAAGGATGCTATTTCTAATCCAATTTTATTTTTAGTAGCATTATTTTTTGAAATGGAGTTGTTATGACTATTCCACGAGATGCTTATTCCAAACGCAGAGTTATTATTAACGCAGTTTCCAGATATTGTATTATTACTGCAAAACGTGTTTAGAGAAATGCCCGTATAAAAATTATCATTTGCGTAGTTATTATAGACGGTATTATTGACACTATATGATTTTATGAATATACCGTACATACTTTGTGAACAATTATTATCAATGAGCACTCCGTTATTAGTGTGGTCAAGTAAAATTCCTGCGTATTCGCTCGACCAGTCGGATCCCGCATTGAAAAGAGAGCAGTTTTCGATTCTAAAGTAGTCGTTAGAATTTTGAATTTCTATGCAGTTGCTGGAATTATCGCCGTCAATAATGAGATTTTTGATAACATATGGGTCGTTCCAAGTACCGGAACCGTTGCATATTCCTGAACTTTTGGCATCTGTCCAATTATTGTTAATGTGAATTCTGCTTGATATTTGCGATGCTTTAAGATTAGAAATTTCAATTTTGATATCGCTATTTACAATCGAAATATTAGTATTATTTTTTGGGTAGAAATCGAGATTGTTACAAAATAGACCTGTTGAAAGAAGAGTAAATCCAAGAATCGCGAGAATTGATACTCTTTTTTTTACGATTGATTTCATTTTCGCTTTAAAACTCGAGAGGAGTGGCTCACAGTTGCTTGAATATGGTAAGTTAGCTTTATTAATATTTTTATCTTAATCGAAAAAAGTTCCCCATTACAAATAAGCTATTGAATTAGTAATACAAATCAAATTTTTTCATAGATTAATAAATAGTATCCTTGATTTCTAATTATAATATTACTCACTAAATCAATGAAGTGTGAAAAATGAAATTTGTCGATCTTTCAATCCCTATTATAAACCCCGACGAGCTCGTATTCGACCCTCCTCTTACGCAACCCCATATTGAGTATGGTGACCACGCTAGGGGCGCAGAAGAGATGGGTTTTGTTTTTTCTCGGTTGAAACCTGAACATTTACCAAACGGAATGGGATGGATGACGGAATCTATTACCCTGGGCACACATTCTGGAACTCACATGGACGCTCCGTGGCATTTTGCTCCTGTTCAAGACAGAGAAATTGGAGAGAAAAAAGCTATGACTATCGAAGATTTTCCATTAGAATGGGGTATTGGCCCTTTAATCGTTTTGGACTGTACAGACTATGAAGAAGGTTATGTAATGACACCTCAAGATATTGATAAGAAGCTAAAAGATATAGATCATAGTTTAAAAGAGGGAGATATCTTATGCATTCACACAAATGCTCCAAAACATTATGGTACGAAAGATTACATTAATCATGGTGTTGGAGTTGGTAAAGATGCTACACTCCATGTAATTCGACGAGGTGTTCACGTTGTTGGTATCGACGCGTGGTCTTGGGACGCTCCTTTTACCCTTACAGCGCAAAAGTGGAAAAAATCTGTAAAAGAGAAAAAGCCAGACACCTCAATCATATGGGAGGGGCACTTCGCGGGGATAGAGTTAGGGTATTTTCAAATGGAAAAAATGATGAATTTGGATAAAGTTCCTCCTACTGGTGCCACAATATATTGTTTCCCGGTTAAAATTGCTAGAGCCAGCGCTGGGTGGGTAAGAGCTGTAGCAACTATTCCAGATTAAACAACCTAAAACAAGCAGAGTCCTATTAGGGCATAAAATCAGAATGTATAATTAGATTTTTCACATTGATTTTCCTTATTTTTTATACATTTATAAACCCTCTAAGCGTAAATTATATTTAATAGTTCAAAATGGTAAGAAATATTTTTCATCTTAAAAGGAGTTTAAGAATATGGTTGACAAAAAGAGTGAACAGAAAACAAAAAATAAAGAAGCAGAAGAATTTTATCAAAAGGGATTAGTTTGTGGTCAAAAGTCCGATGCTGATGGTGCGATTGAATGTTGACAAAAAACTGTGGAGTTGAATCCTAATCATTTTGATGGGTGGTACAATTTGGGTAATGTTTATGAGATCGGTAAGGGAAATATAGAGCGCGCAACAGAATGCTGGAAAAAAGCGTTGGAACTCAAACCAGACGATGTTGATGTGTTGTACAACATGGGTAACGCCTATAGAGAGCATAAAGATTACGACAAGGCAATTGAGGTTTATGAAAAGGCGGTAAATATAAACCCAGAAGATCATGAAGTTTGGAATAACATGGCTAATGCATATAATGGAAAAAATGATAAAGAACAAGCAATTAGGTGTTGGAAGAAAGCTCTGGAAATTAAGCAAGATAAATATGAAACATGGTACAATTTAGGAATTGCTTATAAGGAACTTGGAGAATATGATTTGGCGATAGAGTGTTGCCAAAAAATTCAAGAGAGATATCCAGACTCCTACGAAGTGAGGCGTTTATTAGAAGCAATTAATGAAGAGAAAGATAGACCTTGAAATACTAATTAATTTCTAGTGAATCGATATGAAAAAAGTTAAAAAAAAATAAAGAAAATAGGTTAATCTTTAAATATGCTCTCTACTAACTTGTTATCTTCTTTAAAATAAATGAGAGCACCACTCCAGTCAGCTAAAACATCAGCGTATTTAGTTTCGAATGTAGTAACGAGTTCTTTTAATGAGGAACGAACTTCAGTAGTTTGCTTTCCCTTAATAAACAACGCTCCAAAGATACGCTTTCCGTACTCTATAAGAATAGTTATATCGCCGTGATCGATGGTTTTTAATAGTTCTTGGGATTTGGTAGTTTCTTTTATGAAAGAAGTAATAGCTGAAAACATACCAGAGACGATTCCAGGATCGTGACTATATTCTTCAGAGAAATTATAGTCAAAAATGCCTCTCCCATCATCGTAAATGATGTATAAACCTTGTTTTTCTGCTTTTTCAAAGATGTAGCTGAACTCTTGTTTTAAAACATCAATTAGGTTGTTGTTGTATAAGTATTTAAGAGTAAAGTAAAATCTTTGCATTTCTTTTTCTTCGGAGGGTTTTAGTTTATCTAACATTTGTTCCGTTTCTAATCTTTCTAGTAATGACTTTACTTCTTCTCGCTCTTGAGCTATAACTTTTAAATCGATATCTTCGGTTCTTGTAATTAAATATCGGGTTCCAATTTTCGCATATTCGTTGTAGGTTGGAAACTCAGAAATTGAAGAAAAGATAACCTTTTCTAAATGTTTGTCGTCAATAGCCAAACTTTTAACTCTAAAGGTTTTTTTCATGTAGAATATAACCAGGCTCCAAAAGATTATATTGAAAATGTATTGAGTAGTTTGATATGGAATCGCAAGGATATTTAAAAATCCAGTTAACTCAACATCGAATAGAGCAGTCCTTAAAGTGTAGAAGTTAAAACCAAAAATAGAAGTAAAGCTTGATTGTCCAGTTATCCAATAGATTTCAGATGAGAAATTTATCAGACCGTTGCCCGCTGTTTGCATTATTGTAAACAACGCAGACAAGATGATTAAGATAGGCATGTATGTTGTAATACTCAAAAACATGCTTTTCATATATTTCATACTAAGATTTAAGAAATATACGGCTATGATTAGAGATACAACTACTAACGCTACAAAACTGAAAATATTCAGAAGGTCAAATCCAAGACTTTCGTATAAAAAGACCGATCCACTTACTGCAAAATTAGCTGAGTCGGTTATGCTAATAGGATCATTAAAGGTCATTTGAAGTAGTGTACCAAAAGCAAAATTGTTTATAATGAAAAATACAAAAAACG
>JAGXOB010000180.1 GCA_019894735.1 Promethearchaeota archaeon
GTATTTACGGGAGTAGGATCAATTTTGTTAAAAATAGCATGATAAACACTTGTAAAATCACCAATACATAGAATTGATAACATTTTTGCTAAATCACTAATGCCTTTACTCCAAACTTCAAATGTTTTCAAAGGTAAGGAAGAAATAGATTTAGTTAATTCTATCCTATTCTTAATCTGAAGTGGTTCCATTTTGTCTCTTAGAAATATTAGTGAGTATTGTTTAGAAAATTTTCCTGTTTGTTCCCATCCAACAATTTCATTATGATTAAGTTCTGAGAAAATATCCCATGAAGAGGGGATTTTACTATTTTCATTGAACTGTTGTTTAAAGCGATGGGCAATACTGCTGTAGATTCCAAAAGCATAAACTATGGGTATGGTATTCGCCATTCCCAGTGCTATTTTTTTTGAGAAATTCTGGCTTGATGATATTTTGGGCAGGTTATCTTTGCTAATTTGTTCTAAGATAGTAATTGCTTCAGTTAGTTCTTCAGAAATTCCATTAAACAGTCCCGATTTCTCAATTATTAATAGTAGTGGAGTTAACATGTATGGCAAAGCAGCACGAGGAGGCATTCCAGATGGAACTTTTAAATGTGGTACTCCTGTCTTTTTAGCGTATTTCATTAAATTCCCTCCAGAACTTATACAGTAGAGCATGCAACCTTTTTTCAACGCGTCTAAAAAAGCACTTAAGGATTCTTCAGTTTCACCTGAATAGCTCAGAACTATCACAAGACTTTGAGAATTAGCATAAGCTGGAAGAGAATAATCTCTAATACTTTCTATTGGAATAGCAATTTTATCTCTTGCCCAATTTTTTAAGATTTCGCCCCCAATTGCTGAGCCGCCCATACCAACAATGAGTATATTGGAAGGTTTTGGATATGTAAGAGAAATTTGTTCAGAAATTTTTTTTGCTTTCTTATAATGATCAGCCATATTTTCTAGGTATGATAACATATTATTTTTATCTATTTTTCTAATTTCAGCGATATCATCCAGTATCAACAGACCCATTTCATTCACCAGGTTACCTTCACTTTTATATTCACTATTTACTTTTATGCTAGACGCAAGTGGATAAAATTTTCTATTTGGAAGTTTTCATATAATGATTGGAAAGAACCTAACTATTGCCATACCCGCTTCAATTATTTCAAGCACTCCACATTTACGAGAAAAAACTACGAAAATAGGTTTAATAGGAAGAGCAGCTTCGATTTTTCGAGTTGATAAAATAATAATTTTTCCTGATAAACCCAAAATTGACCAAAGCAAAGAAATTGATTTTATTGTAACTTTATTAAAATATATGAATACCCCACAATATCTGAGAAAAAAACTTTTCGAACTAGATTCAAAGCTGAAATTTGCAGGAATTCTTCCACCCCTAAGAACTCCAAATCATCCAATAAATAGCAAATCTAGAAATCTAAGAAGTGGCGAATATCGTGATGGAATAATTGTAAAAAAAGTAAAAAATGGAATGTTAGTAGATATTGGAGTTGAAAAACTTGCACTTCTGCGAGAAACTCATTGGCTAATTGGAGATCATGTGAATTCACAAATTATTAAAACAGGTAACCAAATTGAGGTTCAAACAATGAGCAAAGAGGAAATTCCATTTTATTGGGGTTTTTCAGTTTTCGCAGAAAAAAATTCATTAAATAACTTAATCAAGAATAATAATTTTGATTTGATTATTGGTGCCTCAAAAAAAGGTATCGATTTTAACAGCAATTTATCAGAAATCGTTGATAAATGGAAAAAAGCAAACAACATTATCATGGAATTTGGCGCACCGAATAGAGGACTATTTGAGATTGCAAAAGATGAAGGCATGGATTTGAAAAAACATACAGATTTTGTAGTGAATACTATTCCTAATCAAGGCACTGAAACAGTTAGAACTGAAGAGGCGCTTATAGCAACTTTGGCTATTTTCAACTCATACAGAATTTGAAAAAATTGTTGACCACCTAAAATTTGAAAAAAAAGAAAAATTCGTTACAATAAAAAAATATGAAAAGTAAACAAATAAATCTGAGTTTAAATATTTGCTTTTCATGGCGATTTTAGACCTGGCGATGCCAACTGCACTGCTAGCAGTAATATTAGCTGCCTTTTTCCTAAATAAACGATCTGAAGGAAAACTAAAAGGTGTTCTTGAAGAAAAAGAGTTCGAAACTAAAAATGTTATTTTTCTGGTAGTTATGATTACAATAACCATATCTGTAATCGCATTTATTTCCACATTAAATACAGGTAATATTTTTCAAAACATAATTTTATCAGTTTTTATGTTATCATATTCAATGTTACTTTTTGTTTTCTCATATGTCTTCTCAAATTTAAAAAGAAAAAGTTCTCAAATATTTTCATTAATTTTTTGTCTAATCGGATTTTTTATTGGAACAATTAGTCTTTTTGAACCCTTTTTGGATAGTCTTAGTTTAATTAGAGCTTTATCTTTTTACATTTTTGGCTTTTTTGCGCTTTCAAGTATTATATTTGAATTTAAGAATAAAAAACATGATGAAAAATGGTTTATTGCATTCCAACCAACGATTTTGTTTGTATTGTTTTTTGTTTTTTTTAATTTAGCTTACGACGGCATATCGGTATGGTCACCAATTCTTTTGAATATTTATGGATTCTTATTCGCAGTTTTAATAATACTTTATCTTGGATCTATGTTTACGTGGAAAACAACTTTCATTTTTGCTGTTCTTCTTACCGTTGTAGACGTTATCTTGGTGTTAGGCACTGGAAGTATGGTTGTTGCAGCACAACAATTCACTGAATTGGGACTACCAGTATTAGTTAGATTACCAAATATACCATTAAAGTATGTTGATGGAGTGCTTCTTTCTAGAGGACTTGGGCTGGGTGATTTCTTTTTTGCAGGAATTCTGGGTCTCCAAACATTTAAAAAATATGGAAAAAAAATCGGCGTATTATCTGCTATATCCATGACGGCATCATTTGGAATTTTTGAGGCATTTTTACCTGAAATCATAGAATTACTAGAACCTATTTTACAGCGTGAAATTGGAGGTTTTCCAGGTACATTGATGATAATCTGTGGATGGTTACCTATAGTTGTTTGGAAAATCGTTGAGACTAAAAAAAATGAAAATTAAAGATAAGAGGAAAATAGAATAAAAGGATGTTTCCTATTTTCTTAACCGAATAAAGCACCTAAACCTTCAAGTGCCGCATCTTCTTTTTCCTTTTCTTCTTCAGTATTCTTTTCTTCTTTTTTCGGTTTTTCTTCAGCTGTCCCTGTTACGGGTGCACTAGCCGGAGCAGCCATCATGGTAGGCGCAGATTTTATTGCTTCCTCGATATTTACCTCACTTAGGGAAGCAACTATAGCTTTTACTCTAACAGTGTCAGCAGCAATCCCTGCCGCTTTTAAAATATTTGATACACTTTCTTCATTTATTTCTTTTCCTGCTTTATGAAGGAGCATTGCAGCATAAACGTATTCCATACATTTTCACCTCTTCATTCAACTATTTTAACTTTTTTAAGTTGATTCGACTATTTCCATCTTAAAGGGAATACCTAATACTTAAACATAGGCATAGTCGATGTTATTTTTCTTGTCGGTTAGAAGAATACCCAATTACTTAATAACTTTTCGTCAGACATTTTGACCATTTCTAAAAGACCTACAATAGACCAGTCAAATTTATTTTTTTATGAATTTCAAAAATTTGGGTAATCAAGACGTGATTTTGCAATTAAGGGTATTATAAAATTAGGGGGCTTAGTTGCTGGGAAGCCTTTTATGTACAATTTCTATATTTCTTTTGCCGGATGATGAAAAGGCATTAGCTTGACAATAGGATGATAGTTCAGAGTTAATCGGACGGCAATTTCAATTTTGTATTTCTAACAACTGACAGCAATTGTTAATAGTATATTGAAACAATCTTTTTTCCTATTATCTTAAAGAAACAGGAGAGAATACAAACGGAAAATTCAGGAGTAAAAATTGTTCTAACAGCATCATCTACAGAAATGAGTGACTTCTTTAAGAATCCGTTTATGGCTTTTTCTGCAGGTTTTGGTTTAGGTCCAATTCCTCTTGGATTTGCACGAAAGACGCTCTATCCTCCAGTGGAAAGGTATCCTAACGAAAGAGTCAAGTTTGCTCCTTATGGATTAAGAAAGGTTGAAACAATTCTATTAGAAAACGGATTTAACGAATCTGAAGTTGCTGTAGTTCATCCAGAAAATTTAGAGAAGTTCATTGGCTCAAACACCAAAGTTGTTGGAATTTCCTCAATGGATCCAACAGGTATGGGT
>JAGXOB010000181.1:0-404 GCA_019894735.1 Promethearchaeota archaeon
GATATAGAGATGATTTAATAAACTGGGATTCTGATATATCAAAGTTCGAGAATTTTGATGATTTTGTCGAAAAACACATTTTTATTCCTCCAAAAATACTATTGGTTGGAGAGAATGGTGTAGGTAAAACCAGCATTATGAATCTATTTCCTGGTGATACCATAATAGAATTAGATAATGATATGAATGAAAGTATACAGAAATCCATCCTTTTACAGAATGATGATCGTGTAATTGCTTGCATTTTAAAGGAGGTTAATATTCAAGATATTTTTGATAAACCAACAATTTATAGCCAAATGTTGGATTCAGCAAACATTATTTGTCTAGTTACTAATTCAGGAGCGTCAAATTTAGCTCGAACCAAAAAGTTATTTTCATTATTAAAACCAATCGTAACCAAA
>JAGXOB010000181.1:414-4318 GCA_019894735.1 Promethearchaeota archaeon
ATTAAACCGGGAGAAAGAGGAACCCCCGAACAAATGATTAACAATTTACAAGCCCCCATAAAGCAAATTGCTGAATTATCTGAAGAATATAACATTGTTATTACTCACGGCAATGGTCCTCAAGTAGGGGCACTCCTCTTACAACAAGAGGCAACTGACGAGATTACGAGAATGCCATTACAAATATTAGTGGCTGAAACTCAAGGTCAAATTGGATTTTTAATTGAATCTACGCTCGACGAAGAGCTCATGCGTCTTGGTACGGATATGGAAAAATATTTTCTCACAGTATTAACTTATGTCGAAGTAGATCCAAATGATAAAGCATTCATGCGACCTACTAAGCCAATTGGACCATCGTACAAAAAGAAGCGTCCCGGCTACATCAAAACCACAAAGGGATGGAGACGCGTGGTCCCCTCACCAAAACCAATTAGGATAGTTCAATCTCGAGAAATTCAGAAGTTAATGCAGGAGAATTTTATCGTTATATCATGTGGTGGGGGTGGAGTTCCTGTTATTAAAGAGGGAACTCGCTTTCAAGGAGTTGAAGCTGTGATAGATAAAGACTTAGCCAGTGCAAAATTGGGGGAACAAATTAATGCAGACATTTTATTAATTGCTTCTGATGTCGAAAAAGTAGCTTTAAATTACGGTAGGGTTGATTATAAGTACCTTGATAGAGTTTCAACTTCAGATGCTAAAAATTATCTAAGGGAAGGACATTTCCCACCAGGAAGTATGGGGCCTAAAATTCAAGCGGTTATAAATTTCTTGGAATCAGGCGGCGAGCAAGCTATTATTACATCAATAGAAAAGATTAAAGATGCATTAGAGGGCAAAGCAGGAACGCATTTTTATATCGAAAATAGTTAAATTCTTACATTTTATTATGAGAAAGTAATTATTTATTCCTTTATTTTTTTAAGACTTTAATTGTAAAATTATCAAAACACTCAACTTTAAAGATATGTTACCCGCCTGGTTAAGTTTTATCATAATTATCGGTGTAGTTATGGCACTTTCAAAGTATGAATTAGGAATTATATTAACTTTGGGAGCGTTAGGTTTTGCCGTTTTAGCGGGAGTTGATTTCTTGCAATCTTTAATCAATGTATTAACAGATCCGTCGATTTTAGCCTTAATCGTTATTATGATACTTATTCCTATTTTAGGAGGAATAATGGAAGAATCAGGGTTGATGATGGAGATGATTCAAAAAATGCGAATTTCGAAGAAGTCTTCTCTTATGATGATACCTGCGTTATTTGGATTACTACCGGTGCCTGGGGGTGCTTTAATGTCCGCTCCTATTGTACAACAGATAGATACTGAAGAGGATGCGAATGTAAAAGTCTCAATCAATGTGTGGTATAGACATATGTTAATCATGATTTATCCGTTATCTTCTGCATTAATTATCGCTAGTAAACTCACTAATATAAATCTCTATATACTTGTTCTTGGGCTGGTACCCAGTTTAATTGTAATGTGGTTAATAGGATACGTTTTGCTGGTTAGGAAAGTGTCTCCTTTTACAGAACAAGGAGAAAGGGATCTAAAACGAGCATTTCGCAATTTACTACCAATTCTTATTGCCCCAGTTTTAGATTTTATTGGAAGGACATTTTTTAATTTCTCTGTTCCAGAAGTATTCCTTCTTATTGGTCTCATTTTTAGTATCTGGCTTGCTTTAAAATTCGGGAAAATGAAAGTCTCGAGTATAAAGATGATATCAAAAAAAATGAAAATTTGGCGATTTCCATTAATAATTTTTTCAATGTTTATATTTTTAGAAGTGTTTGTCCTTTCTGGTGCTCCTGAGGAAATTGCTAGTGTAGATTTATCAGTTTTTCTTCTAATATTAATCGGTTTTTTACTTGGAATCGGAACGGGACGTATTCAATTACCAATTTCAATTTTAATCCCCATTTATTTAGCACAATTTACAGTTCTTACCATGCCATTACTTGATTTCGTCTTGATTTACACATCAGTTTTTATAGGATACCTAATTACTCCGCTTCATCCTTGTGTTGCCTATAGTACAGAATATTTTAAAACCGATTTTATGAAAGTTGTAAAAATCTTAGGTAAACCGATTTTAATATCCTTTATACTATTGCTAGGAGTATATGGTGTGTTATTTATTATTTAATATAAGAGATAGATATCTAAAGAAAAAGAATAATTTAGAATTTTAATAATTATGTTAGTTCATTAAACAACTAATACTTGTTCGATAATTTTTAGAGCCCAGTCTATTTGTTCCTTTGTTATAATTAGCGGTGGAGCAAATCGAATAGTAGTAGAATGAGTATGCTTTGCTAACACTCCGTTATCTTTAAACAATTGAACTATGTGTCTTGCATCTGTGTGGAACTCAATCGCCATTAATAGGCCTTTACCTCTGACATCTTTTATGGGAAGAATGGTTTTCTTCTTTGCAATGTTTTTGAGCCCTTCTAAAAAGTAAGCTCCAAATTCTTTAGATCGTTGAGCAAGATGGTCGTCAAGGTGGATCTCTAACGATTTTAAAGCCACTGCTGAACCTAAAGGATTTCCCCCAAAGGTACTACCATGGGTACCCGGTTTAATGACATCAGGACCAATAATATCTTTATTAGAAACTACAGCAGAAACGGGGTAAACACCACCACCAAGAGCCTTTCCAAGTAAAATTACATCAGGTTTTACACTTTCGTGATCGCAAGCAAATAATTCTCCCGTTCTTCCAAAACCTGTTTGAATCTCGTCAGCAATCATCAAAACATTGTATTTTGTACAAATTTCTCTTACTTTTTTAATGAATCCTTCAGGAGGGACCTTAACTCCAGCTTCTCCTTGAACTGGTTCAAATAGGAACCCAGCTACTTTTTCAGGACCTATTTCTAATATTGTATTTTCTAATTCTTCAGCATCGCCGTAAGGAATGGTAACGAATCCTGGAGTGTAAGGCCCGAAATTACTGTAATATCTAACGGCTTCAATATCGGTGCTAAAACCTACAATTGTGATTGATCTTCCGTGAAAATTATCCCGGCAGACAATAATTATAGCTTCGTTTTTGGGAATCTTCTTTTTAATATATCCCCATGCCCTCGCGACTTTCAAACCAGAAGAAACGGCTTCTGTCCCTGTATTCATAGGAAGTGACATAATACCCGTATTTTTTGGGTCGTTAATATGCGATCCTACCACTTCGCACAGTCTTTTTAAAAAAGGGCCCATCACATCATTATGAAACGCACGAGAGGTTAAAGTAACCTTATCAGCTTGCTCTTTTAAAACCTTTATAATTTCTGGATGACAATGCCCAGTATTTTGGGACGAGTAGGCAGATAAACAATCTAAATACTTATTACCTTCTGGGTCGTAAACCCAAACTCCTTCTGCCTTAGAAATTACCACTTCTATAGGGTGATAGTTATGTGCGCAGTATTTATCATCCATTTCCATATAATCTTTTGAACTTGGCATATGAATTCATACTTTTTTCATTTAATATTTAGAATATGTAATAAAGTGAAGGTTCTCATTAAAACTATTAATATTTTTTAGGTTTGGGAAGTACGTGGGATTCTAAAAATAATTATTTCATTATTTTTTAGTACAACAAATAAATTTATATATAATTCCGTCAAAAAAGTCTTGTACAAAATTATCTAAAAAAAAGAGTTGAAAAAAATAAATGAACAAAAGAAAATATATATTATCTTTTACCATACTTGTGCTTACCTTTAGTTTTTTATTTATAGCATTTCCCCCTGTCTATGCTCAAGAAGATGGGTTGCTTTTTGATGATGAGTGGGTGGAGATGGAACCTGGTGTTAGCTTATATACTCGATACTACCTCCCTGGTCCTGGAACATACCCCGTGATTCTCACAAGAACACCGTATGGA
>JAGXOB010000182.1 GCA_019894735.1 Promethearchaeota archaeon
CTTTTGGAAAACTCCCGTAGCCTCTTTTCTTTCTTTCCAAACGCCTTCTACCATGATTGAGCATTCGCTCTTTCCCTTTCTTATACATCGAGACATTGTGAACTTTGTGAGACCTACAAGTTGGACAATAACGATTTATTGAACGCGGATATTTCATTTTTCAAGCAACTTCAAATTTCAGTTTAAAGTAATTAATTATTTATAAATTTTAAATTTTATTAGTTCTGCTTTATTCTTTATTGAAAAAGTAAAGGTAAATAAAAAATATTTTAAATGGTATTACTATAATTTTATTAAAACTTTCGTTTAGAATTATGTTGTTTAAAGAGAAATTTAAAGAAGGAATTATATCTGCAAAAGATTTTTCACGAGAAGACATTGATTATATGCTCCAAAAAGGCAAGAATATGATTCAAAATAACAAAAATGCTGATATATTAAAAGGGAAAATTTTAGCAACTTTATTTTTTGAACCATCTACAAGAACCCGTTTAAGTTTCGAGTCTGCAATGTATCGTTTAGGAGGAAATGTAATTGGTTTTCATACGGGTGATGTTTCTTCAACAAAGAAAGGTGAAAGCATTGCAGACACAATTCGCACAGTAGAAAATTACAGTGATGGCATCGTTATTAGACACAATTTAGAGGGAGCCGCCAGATTAGCTGCAAAATTCGCAAAAATACCGGTTATTAATGCGGGATCAGGAAGTGGAGAACATCCAACGCAGGCTTTATTAGATTTATTGACAATAACTGAAGAGGGCCATAAATTAGATGAATTGAATATCGGAATAATGGGGGATTTGAAATATGGGAGAACTGTTCATTCATTATCAATATTACTTTCGAATTATGAAGCAAATATTTACTTCATAAGTCCTAAAGATTTGATGCTCAGAAAAAGGGATAAGGATTACTTACAGCAAAGACAAGTTAAATACAAAGAAATCGAGAAGTACCGAGATATTCTAAATATTCTAGATATTCTTTATGTTACTAGAATTCAGAAAGAAAGATTTGCTGATATTGAAGAATACGATAGAGTCAAAGATTTTTATGTCTTCACTAAAAAGGATATGGCAGAAACTAAAGACGAGTTTAAAATAATGCACCCACTTCCAAGAATCAATGAAATCGCACCGGAGATCGACAATTCACCTAAATCTATTTACTTTAAACAAGCATATTATGGAATTCCTATGAGAAAGGCAATATTAGCAGAGCTTCTGTCAAACTAAATTAGTATATCTATTATTTTAATTGAAATGCGTTTAATCTTGAATTTATCAGACTATTTAATTGTTCTTCGACAGAAATTTTATTCATACCGAGCGTAAAAACACTCCCTCCAGTAAGGTATTTCTCAAATTTCTTATATAAGTCAATTTTTCTCTTGATTGATAAATTTGAATCCTCTCTAATCATACCTATACTATATCGTTTGGATTCGTTACCTAGTTTGGGTTGATTATTATGGTATATATTATGTAGATAACCATCGTTATGGGGTTGAGTTAGTATATAGGTTTCGTCTTCTTGTTGATTCTTTTCTTTAATAATGCTACTCATAAAGTCTAATATTTCATAAGCAAAGGACTCACTTTTCTCAATTCTATCAATTTCAATGCCACAATGTGTTTTTACTGCCTCATTAAATCCGAAAAAACTAATTGATTTTAAAGAATCGTTAATCCATTTAGCATCTTTAAATTCAAAAAATTCAGAGGTTATTCTTTTCCATTGATTTGAGGATTTTAGCCTTCGATTCATCAAATCTTTTTTATATTCAAATAATTCAAAGAGAGAATCAAGTCTCTTTTGTAAATAATCGAAGAAGGTATTGTCGTTTTGGCAAGAATTTTCAGCAATCATGTGTAAATTGATTAAAATCTTGTCCAAAATAATTCTATTTCTTCTATGATTGCTCCCATTAAGGTTACGGACATTAATATTAGAGGAGTTAAGTAAATTTGATTTAGTTTTTTCGAAGAAAATAACGTTACGACTATAACCGGATTTGAGATAATTTACTAACATTTCATATATCTTTTTAGAGTTTTGGAATGTAGAGTAATCGAATAACATTAGAGGTATTGCATTCTGATTTTTATGGTTGATTTGATTAAAAAGTTGCTCAAAAAAGCTATTAACCATTTGAACGTGAGAATTTTCGAATAAGGTTTCTTTATTTTTGTTTAAAAGAGAGAATTCTAAAGAGAGATGAGATTTTTCGTCATAGTGTCTATAACTATGTTTTAAAATTTGAGAAACAATGACACTTAAAAGATGCGAAGGCTCCTTTTTCGATTCAAAATAATTCAAGAAAGAATCAGTAAAATTACCTAATGTTATATCTTCAGAGAAAAACGGTTTAAATAACGATAATGTATCGAAAAAATTTATTATCAGATTAATTTGGTTTACAGAATTTCTAAAATTACTGAAATCAGTCGGTGTGTTATTGGTTATATGCTCCAAGATTGAATTGGTATCAATGTACAACCCTAAAGGTCTTAGGCTCCAATAATTTAGATTTAGGAGAATAACTTCCCCTGATAAATACAAGTCTGCTAAATTCTTAGGGAGCAGATTTAATAATAAAAATTGCTCAGATACATCTGATCCTAATTTTAATAGAAATTTTTCAGAAGTAATTGAATTATTATCAAAATGTTTAAAAACTTCGAAAGGAGGTGTGCCTAATCTAGTCAATCTATGCCTAATTTCTTCTTGACCATTTTCTAATAGAATAACATTAATATATTCTCTCATTAAAGGTGTTGTTAAGTATTCAATATTAGCCTTAGATAAACGCTCCTCAACTTCCTTCGCTATTTGTTTTGCTATATTCGTTTCTACTTGTCCTTCTTTAATCAAATAAGCTTCGATTTTATTTGCGTCAAATGGTTCTTTTGAGTATTTAGAAGTCCTAATCATTATTGTATTATTCTTGTCGTTAAGTATTTGCTCAATAGAAACAACATTTTTTAAAATCTGCTTTCCTATGTTACTTAGGATGTATCCGTTCTCGGACGACTCTATTAAAACGCTAGTTTTTAACGCTTTTAAATGAAATGAAAAATTAATAGAATTTGGATTACATCCTAAAACTTCCTTCTGTAGCGATGAATACGGTAAGGGATCATTACTTAAGCTTAATTTCTTTAAAATATCGATCCTTATTTTTTGGCCTAGTGTTTTAAGTTGTTTCTCTAAAACATCTTGATTTTTGTCGGAACTCAATTCTAGTTTAAGAAGTCTTCAGTATCATTAATTCTACTTAACTAAATATTATATTTTAGAAATATATAAGAATTAGGAATTTTTCGTTGTCTAAATTAGATTAGGTAATATGTAGGTGATATATCAATTGGTTTTTTCTTTTTTTTTTGGTTTCAAGAACAATCTTTATGGATACCAAAACTATAACCAGATATTAGATACTTTTCAATCATATCTACTAAGAAAAATAATTTAACAAGTATAAATAGATAAAAAATAGCTTATAAAAAGGTTGGAATAAGTTTTTTAAAGGTTTTTACCGCGCAGAAACAGCTATCCTTTCAATCTCGTCTTTTCTTTTAACCGCTTTAGATTCAAGGTTGTTTTTAGCAGCTAATGCTAACTCCTTAGAAATATTTTCAGCAAACGCTCTCTCTCCTGAGTGAGAACTTGAGCCAATTGCTTGAACTAAATACTTAATCGCTAAGTCTATTCTACGCTGTGGCGCTACATCTACAGCAGAAGAATACGAGATTCCACCCATAGCGATACGTGTTACTTCTTCTCTAGGTGCGGAATTGCAAATCGCGTCAATTAGAACTTGTATGGGGTTCTCCCCTGTGTTTAGCTCTAACAGCGTAAATGCATTCTCTAAGTTTCCTAAAAGTTTGCTTTTCTTTCCTGAACTATATGAACTTTTGTGTCCTTTGATTTTACTACCAATAAATCCAGGTGCTAGTAATCTATTTATAAAACGCTCGATAATGGATATTTTAGAAGTTTTCCAAAATCGCTTATGCTCATGTCTTCCAGCAGTATGAGGAATTATAACCGGTTTTAGGTTAATATAATTTTCCAGGGTCCAATCTTTAACTTCAATGTTTTGATATGACCACTTATTATAGAGTTTAATATCTTTCTTTTCTTTACTCATATTGTTACACCTATCTCAATGGCTTCTCTTTCTTGCCTGAAATTAGAGCTTGTAAACTTACACCGTTTACCATTACTACACGCCATCGTACACCGGGAAGATCTCCTACGGCACGACCCTTAGCACCCCCAATCCCTTCTACAAGTACTCTATCATGT
>JAGXOB010000183.1 GCA_019894735.1 Promethearchaeota archaeon
ATTCATATGTGAGATTTTACAAAGAAAAATTGAAAAATTAAAAGGTATATTATTAGCAATATCCTCAGGATTCCAATTTTCATTAACTAATTTTTGGATTGCACCGTTAATGGCTGTCATCGCTCATGTTTTTGGAGGAATTGCCACTATAGGCGAAATATTCTTATTTATAGCATGTGCAGCAATTTTAATTGTAGGAAGTATCTTAGGGATTATGAAAATCCAACAATCATTCCAAGTAGCTAACGCTAGTCGAATGATTCCTATTCAACAAGTACCTATACAAATTACACCAGTAATTGCATACTTTTTTGTATTTACACTTATGCCTTCTACAATCTTTCCTATCATATATGTGATTATTAGTGTTTTTTTAATCCTATTAAGCTCGTTTCTGTTAGCGAAAAGACAAGCACAATTAGAAGCCATAAAGTAAGGTTAGAAAATTGACAAAAATTGTATTCTTTCAACCACATCCAGATGATTTAGAGCTAAATTGTGGTCATCTCATTCATTACCTTGCAACAAAAAGTAAAAAGAAGCATTCTATTAAGATTGCTTCAACCACAAAAGGTGAATATGGACTTCCTGGTGCTCAATATGATAAGTTTAAAGGTGATTTTCTTGCAAAAGTTAGAACTCGAGAATTATACAATGCCCAAAGCATTCACGGAATACCTCCAGAAAATATACACTTTTTTGGTTATGTTGATGGTTTAGTAGAATTTACTAAAGAATTTGTAAATAAGATTGCTGAATATTTAAAAATGGAGAAACCGGATATTATTTTCGCACCAGAAGCAATTTATACTTCTTATTATCACAAGGATCATGTTAATACAGGTAGGGCAATATATTACTGTATTTATAACAATTTAATCGACTTTGCTCCAACTCTTTATTTTTATTCGACATTAAGCCCAAATTTTTTCTTCGGTTTTAAAAAGGAAGCTTTTTCTTTAATCGATCAACTACTTGCTTGTCATAAAACACAATTTTGGTTAATAAATTATGCTACATGGACATATAAACCAAAAACAAGAATAGCGGGAAGGAAGTTAAGCGGTTGGAAATATGCTGAGAAATACCGAAGAGTATATTTTCACAAAAATAATGAAAGTAAGAATAAATCATCATTGATAGTTAAAATGTTAAGCCATTGGTATTCAAGTATGCCTTGGTTTCAAGCTAAATACCCTCAAGATGTGTTAGAAATGCTAAAAAAAAAAGGAAAAATCTAGCTATTTAAGAAGAATCTTAATAATATTTTTAGTTAAAATATGAATAATAAAGATATATAAGGAAGTAAGGCAAAATAATTTTAATACAATACAAAGAACTTAATTATTAATTTGATATTTTGACAATTAAAAGAAAAGAGGTGTATTTTATTGGCTACTCGTGAAGAAGTTAAAGAAGCATTAAATAAATGGGTTAGAGTTCTTGATGATCCAGAGGTTGCGGATGAATTTGAAGGATTTAATAAGACAATGCAATTCGAATTTTCAGACTTAGATTATAAATTAAAAATGATTTTTGAAAATAAGACGGCAAGATTAGAGGAAGGATTTGATGAAAACGCTGAAATGGGTTTAGAAATTAACTCTAATCTTTTTGTAGGTATTGCTACCGGTGAAGTAGATCCAATGGAAGCTTTTATGGAAGGAGAACTTAAAACTAAGGGCGATATGAACTCATTACAGAAATTAGATATCTTCATGGATATTGATTAGCGAATTTTTGTTAGAAATTAATTTTTTTTTCCAAATTACATTGTTTAAAACCCAAGAATATTGAAAATAAGTATTTTCCTAAGAAATAATATATTATAAAAAATTATTCTAACTTGAGATAAAATGGAACCAATTGGTTTTAGTAAGGAAAGAACTCGTAAAATTTTAGAGAAACACGATATAGATGTGCTAATTGCATCCACTCCAGTAAATGTTTTTTATTTAACTGGGTTACCAACATTACATGTAGCTCCAAATCCTATTTTATATGTTTTATATAATCAATATCCAAGTCTGTCTTTAGTTCGGAGAGATGGTGAGGAAAGTTTGATAATGTGGATTACCTTTCGTAGCGTAGATAAATTTTCATGGGTAAGTGATATTCATGGAATTGGTTCTCCCAAAGGTGCTATGGTATCAGTATCTGATAAGATCGAAGAATGGGGTTTAACAAATAGTAAAATAGGATATGAATCTCTTATGCCTTCTTATCAATCTGAATACCTGAGGAAAAAATTTCCAAGCGCAACATTGACGAATGGCGATCAAGCTTTTTTAGATATGCGTTTAATCAAATCTGAAGAGGAGGTAAAAAGAATAAAAAAATCGACAGAAATTTCTGAAAAAGCTATAATGAATATGATTGAAGCCTCTTATGAAGGAATTACTGATATCGAATTATTACAAATCGCCCGGAGAACAATCGTTAATGAGGGTGCAGAAGGATGGGATCATTTAACAATGAATTTGGGGCCATCTGATCCCGAAGCCCCAGGAGTAGGTACTACTCTGAAAGCAGGAGATCTTAATAGATTTGATATAGGGACTATTTGGAAAGGATATGTTTCAGACGTTAGTCGAGAGGTAGTGATAGGGCAAATACCTGATGGAGCAGAGGAGGTTATGAATAGGATGATAAAAGTTCAAGAGTTCTGTGAACAGAATATTCACCCCGGTTTAAATATGAAAGAATTATATACTGACGCGAATAAATTTAATAAATCTCTAACAACAAGGGGGAGAGCTTTTATAACGGGGCACAGTATCGGTTTAGAATGTGAAGAAACTCATTTATTTAGTCCAATGAAAAAATTAGATCGCCCATTTGAAGAAAATATGGTTCTTGATATTGAGGTCTGGCAAAATTTCAAAAATCAAGGGTTAGTGGGAATTGAAGATTGTTATAGAATAACCAGTAATGGATGTGAAAGGCTTTCAAGTTTAGATAAGAACATTTTTGTTAAATAAATATTAAACACCCAAGCAATAAAATTTATTAGATAATAAAGGAAAAATGTTGGAGGATTATTAAATGAGTGAATTTGTAAAGTTTGGAATAATTGGAGCGGGTTCGGCTGTCTGGCGTTACCATAAACTAGGTACCAAAAATAATTCGCAAATTAAATTTGTATCTGGTTACGACATCAACGATAAGAAGTTAGCTAAAGCAGCTAAATTTTCAAAATTAGAACCCTATTCGAACCTAGACGCTTTTTTAAAAAGTGATATTGATGCAGTTATGGTTTTAGTACCACATTTTCTACACAAAGATATAGTTATTGCCGTAGCTGAAGCTGGAAAACATGTCATTTGTGAAAAACCTATGGCACCCACGCTGGAAGAGTGTGACGAGATGATAACAGCTACGAAAAAAGCTGATATAAAATTCATGATTGCAGAGAATCATCGATTCCTACCAGCTCATCAAGTTATAAAAGATGCTATAGAGCGGGGATTTATTGGAGATGTTTTCTTGGGCCGAACTTATGAAGGTGCGTATGCTCGTTCACAATTTTTTGATAATAATGATTGGAGTTTCACATACAAAAAAGGAGGTGGTGGTGTAGTCGCAGACCAAGGAGTTCATAAATTTACCATGCTTAACTGGATTCTTGGCGAAGTAGATTCAGCTCAATGTTGGTTAAGTAAGACTGCTAAGTCTTCTCCTGAAAAAGGAGAAGATACTGCTATAGTTCTATTGCGTTATAAATGTGGAGCTATCGTAACCGTGGATATTTCTTCTAGTACCGGACATCCGCTTACAAATAAAACAGAATTCCATGGAACAAAAGGTACGATTTTTGAAGATCACGACTGGGAGAGACCCGTTAAAATATTTTCCTCTCATCCTGAAGCTGAAGTAAAGGGAGAGTATTACAGCCCTGAAATTGAGCATGGACCTTTTCCTGATTATTATAAAATCTCCATGGGTCACGAAGACGCATATTTTGCTAAATGTATTTTAGAAAATAAGAAACCAGAATTTACACCAGAAGAGGCAAGACAAGGTGTTGCGGTGGTTCTCTTAGCATATCTGTCTGCTAAAAAGGGAAGAATGACTTCAATGGATGAATTAATAGAAGTTTATAAAAAAGAAGGTAAAAAAGGACTCGATAAAATTCCTGATATCGGCAGCGCTATTGCCAAACACATTGAAGAACTTATTAAAAGTGGTAAAATTCGTAAATATGAAAATATGAAAAAAAATATTCCCAACGGGGTATTATCTTTAATGGATATTTCTGGAATTGGCCCTAAGAC
>JAGXOB010000184.1 GCA_019894735.1 Promethearchaeota archaeon
ATTGAGACTTTAGAGATGTTAAATGTTAAATTCGAATATAATGTAATTATTGGTAAAGTTTTAACAATCGAAGATTTGAAAGAAATGGGCTTCAAGGCGTTTTTTATAGGTGTAGGAGCAGGACTACCTATGTTATTGAAAATTCCCGGGATAAATTTAAACGGAGTTCTGTCGGCTAACGAGTTTCTTACGAGATCTAATTTAATGAAAGCATTTCGATTTCCAGAATACGATACTCCTGTCAAAATTGGGAAAAATGTTTCTGTCATAGGAGGGGGGAACACTGCTTTAGATTCTGCGAGAACCGCCCTCCGATTAGGAGCAGAAAAAGTTATAATAGTTTATCGTAGATCAGAAACAGAAATGCCGGCAAGAAAAGAAGAATATCACCACGCTCTCGAAGAAGGTATCCAATTTCAATTTTTAACAAATCCAGTCAGGTTTATTGGAGACGAAAACGAGAATGTAAGAAAAATGGAAGTAATTAAAATGAAATTAGGTGAACCTGACGAATCGGGTAGGAGAAGTCCAGTTAGAATTGAGGGTTCTGAATACCTGATAGACACCGACACAGTCATCATCGGGATCGGAACAAGAGCTAATCCTATCTTAACAAAGTCAATTCCCGAATTGAAACTGAATAAACGGGGTTACATCGAAACAGATGAAGATGGTCAGACAAATATTGAAGGAGTTTTTGCTGGTGGAGATATTGTAACTGGATCTGCTACCGTCATTACAGCGATGGGAGCGGGAAAAAAAGCAGTTCATGGAATTGATAAGTATCTTCAAGAAAAATATTTAGAGAAAATATAGCTTTTTATTATAAATTAGCTTATCTATGCCCTTTGGGGCATATTTTTAAACAATAAGAACAATAATTATTGTTCAATAAACTTTCCATGCATTTTGAGCGATCTATGTGAGTGAAAATGCCAGAACCCTTTATTTTCTCAATTGGTTCTTCATAAGCAGCTCCACCTAAACAATTTTTTATACAAGCACCGCAATTCTCGCAAAATTCTTCCATATCGCTAAGATCTATTTTCATTGTTTCGGGGATATTCGCATCCGTAGTTATCACGCTCCATCTTTGTCTCGGACCGAACTCGGGACTAATTATCAACCCATTTCGCCCCTTTATTCCTAAGCCAGCAGCTACAGCATGGGCAGTAAATAACAATTTACCTCCAAAGGGGTGATGAGCTTCCGTCCTGTAACCTTTTTCTTGTAGAAACTTCGTTAGTTCGATCGTTCTTTCACCTAATTCGTAGTATACTCTAAACGCTTCTATGCTAACGTGCATGCTTGGCGCGGTTTTGATTTTTTCCCAATCCATTTCCATACCAAAAATTATCGCATTTTTTCCTACAATTGGCAGATTTTTAAAAATGTAGTTTTTTAACACGGGTGTATAACCTATAAGTGCAATTCCCTTTTCTTTAGCTAAATTCTCAAACTCTACCCAAAACTCTGGAGTCGTCTCGGTCTTGTTATTATCTCCATTTTGATATTTTGTTTTGTTCGCGTTTTGAAAGCCTTTAAATGTCCCTGTTAAATAGTTACTGTATTCTTTTGCGGTTTCTCGGTCCAATTTTTGGTCGGCCGATAATTTCATCGTAAAAAGCTCTTTTGGAACAACAAAAACTAAACCCTCGTTCTCTCCAATATAAGTAGGCTCAACTTTTTCTTTTTCCATACTGATACCTCAATAATTTATAATACCAAAATTATTACTTTAACTTGTAATATTTAGATTAAAATAAGAGAATAATAATTCTATGATTTATAATATTAAGGATCTTAAATATAAGTGCCCATTTTGCACCAACTCTTTAGAATCCCGATTTTCAAAGTGTTTTAACGTTTATTGCCAAGGGCATAAATTCAATTTAGATAACTTTGTTCTTAATAGATTAAATCGACAGGTAGGTAGTGGAAGAATAATAAAAAAGCTAGAAATTCCCGCTTCAAGATCTTTAGACGACGAGGATTCATATTTTATAACTAAATTCAAGGTCAAGTTTGAAAATAATGTAGTAAAAATCATTCATCCTCTTGACCTTATACACTATGTTTATGAGGTTAATGAGAGAATCCTTACTAAAGAAGGAATTGGAACCATCAATACTAACAATTTTTTAATAAAGGACGGGAGAATCTCTTATGAAGTTCTATTTCCAAACGGGAAATTAACTCAAATTTATGAATCGGAAATAATTTCTAAATACGAAACTCCCATTAAGAGAATAATAGCAAGAAAAAGGATAGATCCTCCTAAGAATTTTCTAATAAAATATTGGGCAAACCTCTTCCATTCATATTACACTTCTTATCAAATAAAATGTATTACTAATTCTAGACTTTCTCTTATGCCACATCAAATAAACGTGGCACATAGGTTATCAGAAGAATATTTTCCCCGAATTATTTTAGCTGATGAAGTCGGACTTGGAAAAACTATTGAAGCTGGAATTTATATTAAAGAGATGATGGCCAGAAATCTCGCTGAGAGAATTTTGATTATCGTCCCCGCTACGCTAGTAAAGCAATGGCAATTTGAAATGCAAAACAAATTCAACATTGATTTTACAATATATGATGGGAAGAAAATAAAAGAATTAAAAAAGAGAGGTACTCATAGAAGTGCTGAGCAACTTCAAAATCCATTTTATTACGATAATTTAATTATTTGTTCTCTCCAATTTGCAAGAAATAGGAAATATATCGATTTACTTTCTCAAATTTCCTGGGACATAGTAATATTTGACGAATCTCATCATTTACGTAGGTATTTAATTAATGCTACGACTGGAAATTACAGGGAAACTTTAAACTATGATTTAGCGAGAAATTTAAGTTTAACGACTGAATCACTATTGCTTTTATCAGCGACACCGCTACAACTTCATTCTTTTGAATTATACTCTCTTATTGAATTAATTCAAAGAGAAGCTTTTAATAATTTCTCAGATTTTGAGCATTTTCGGAAAAATATGCCTTTCATAAATTTACTTACTGCTAATGTTAACCAAATTGATAAACTTAACAATTTCGAAGTTAAGAATACAATTAAGCTCCTAAAAAACTTGAACCACGTCATTAAAAGTAAATCGGATAATGAAATACTTGATCAATTAAAAAATGAAGACTATAAGTTTAACTTGTTAAAGAAAATTGAAAAAGATCATACACTTTCTCAATTTCTAATTAGGAATCGTAAAAAGAATGTATTTTCGGAAGATTTTATAAACGAGCGCGTTGTTAAAACGATTCTCGTTAACCCTACGAAGCCGGAATTAGACCTCTATAACGAAATTCGGCTCTATTTGGCAAAGATTTACAACACCTCAACCAGTAAAGAAAATCTCGGAATAGGATTCATCATAACAACATTGCAAAAACTACTCACGAGTTCTAAATACGCGTTTTTAAAAAGCCTTGAAAGGAGAATCGAACAAATTGAACGTCAGAAAAGTCTCTCTATTGAAATAAAAATGTTGAGAGAAGAGGATCCAGAATATTATGAGTTAGAATTAGAAGATGAGTTTATAGATTCTGAGATTACCTTTAATGGTGAGAATGAATCGACAAAAGGAGTAGAAAAAGCTGCTTTAGATTATTTAAACCAAGAAAAAATATTAAAGGATTTTTATACCAAACTGAACGCCATACCGTACGACTCTAAATGCCAAAAACTAGTAGAGTTGGTTGATAAGATTTATCGTCAAAATCCAAATGAAAAGATATTGATATTTACTCAATTTGTTGATACATTGCTATACTTAAAAGAGCTATTAAGTAGTCAAAGGGAAGAGTATTATATAGAAACTTTTTATGGGGGTTTAGATAAAAGCGAAAAGGACGAAGCTGTTGAGAGGTTCCGAACCAGTGAGAAGTTTGCTATGTTAATATCCACAGAAATAGGTGGCGAAGGGAGAAACTTTCAATTTGCAAGGATTTTAATAAACTACGATTTACCCTGGAATCCTATGAAGTTAGAACAAAGAATTGGACGACTTGATAGAATTGGTCAGAAATCTAAGAAGATATACATCTATAACTTTTATCTTGAGGGAACTATCGAAACGGATATCATGTTTGCGCTCGATAAAAGAATCCACCTTTTTGAAGAATCAATAGGTCAACTCGAACCTATTATTGGTAAAATCGAAAAAGACATCAAAAACATTATTTTCACTGAAGAAGAGGGTAAAAGAAGAAAAAAGTTCAATGAATTCAATAGAAAAGTGGATCTGGAAGTAC
>JAGXOB010000185.1:0-1794 GCA_019894735.1 Promethearchaeota archaeon
ATACAATCTAGTATTTCTTTTTAGAATGTAATGAAGTCAAGAATTAGCTAGTTTAACACGAAAAATTAATTAATATACAATACGCATTTTGCTAAGCATTATAAAGGTGTTATTGAATTTATGAAGTTCTGGCCAGAAAAGAAGTGGAAACAAATGTTGCTAATTAGTATTATCATAGTTGTTTTGATTGTGGCTAGTGCTTCAATTTTTGTTCTAATCAAAGCAAATAGTGATTTTGCCAGTGAACTTAAAGTTTTAAACCCAAATGGTTCTCAAACTGCTCTTGTTATTTATCATCCAGGCTTATCATCTTTCAACGAGGATATGACTTTCGCATTTGGAGATGGTCTTGTGGATAATGGGTGGAGAGTTGAGATAACAACTGCAAGTGATCAGGCTCCCACAGATTTGTCCAAGTATTCTCTTTTGGTTTTGGGGTCTCCTGTTTATGGTGGTTCTCCAAGCGCCTCAATCAAGAGGCATGTTGAAAGAATTGGTGATCTTGGGGGAATTGAATCAGTGTTGGTGGTTACATCTGGAGGTATTAACGCTGGTGCCGAAGTAGCTATGCAACAAATCATTGAGGACAATAATGGAGTAGTTAAAACTGTTTTGTCTTTGCAAACTGGTGATTCTTTAGATGTTGCAAAGGAAGCTGGACTGGAAATTTTTCCTTTAGAAAACAATTGAAACAATCGGTTTTTGTAATTATCTAAGAATTTTCAAGCTAAAGATTATAGTAAAGAGCAACTCTACAAAATGAAACTCAAAACTGTATGGCCTTATGTAAAGGACATCAAATCAAAACCTAGTCGTAAACATTTTTAGATTTAATGTTGAATCTTAAATTTGAATTTTGATTGGCCGACTTCTATTAGGTATCCGTCCGGATCTTTCATGTAGCAACGAAATTCACCGCCAAATTCTTTAGGTTCGGAAATAAATTCTGCACCAAGATCTTTACATGAAGCATAAAAGTCTTGAATATTCGCCACTCTTATATTGAGAAAAACACTCAAAACAGCATGATCTTCTTTAACTTTTACACTGGTATTTGGCTTATCCACGTTTGTCTTACCACCACCGACGTTTATAACAATCCAACTGTTACTTGCTTTAACAACGCAGGGCCACCCGATTCACCAAGATCCATAACTACTTTCCCATTCAGCATAGTTTTGTACCATTCACAAGAGGTTGCTCGGTTTTTGACTATTATGGTATGCGTGAGTACAAAGCCCTTACTTGGCGCTGGAAAATCGCTACTTTCCCGAGTTATCTTTAGTATTATTTACCAAATTTTTTCTATCTCTTTTTTTTAACTATTGAATCTTAGTTAAGTCTTTTTATTTAAGTTTAATAAGACAGCCTAAAGGCAAAAAAAGAGGGTTGTATCAAATAACTAAAGGTACTCAGTATCTTTTTCAAACAAGTAGTCTGAGATTAACTCTTTCATAAATGCGTTTTAACGTTACAACGCTTTTCCAGTGTAGTGATTAACTAAAATACTCCAGGTGCTCTACCCTAAAAAAAATATGGCTTTTATCAAGGGTTACAAATTAAATCGCAAAAGATCGGATTTTCTCTATCAACTTATATAGAAAGCTACTTATCGCAATGGCAAACGCTGGAAAAGCAGGTAAAATATACCATTCAAGTTTTGTTTGAGCTAAAGTAAAAACCAAAAAAACAATAAACATCCAAACAAGAATTAAGCTATCCTCTTTTGAACGTTTAATCACTGAATTATAAACACAAAATCCAACTGAAACAACTAACAAGATTACTAAAAAC
>JAGXOB010000185.1:1804-4203 GCA_019894735.1 Promethearchaeota archaeon
CAATATGGCCCTCAATTGGACTAATTGATCTAATAAAACCAGAATAAATAAAATAATTCTCCCAGAACTCTGGCCCAAAACGCAAAATCATGTAAATCAGCCAAGGAGACACAATTAATATTGCAGCTTTCCAAAAGTTAGAGAACTGTTTTTTGAATAAAAACCAAATACCTTTCCCTGCAATTACGAAATAAAAAAAGACGATTAAGGGAATCAATATTGCCGTAATTTGTTTTGTTAAAAACGCTAAACCAAAAAACAATCCTCCCAAAGCTGCATACTTATTGGAATCTTCTTTTTCAGCCAAAAGTACAAAATACATGCTAGATAACATGAAAAAAAGAAAAGGAATATCTATCATTGCTAGTCTAGCAAAAACGTAGAAACTAGAAAACAAACCCAAAACTATAGCAGAAATAAATCCAACAGGGGGATTATACAGTTTTTTGCCCAAATAAAACATCATAATCAAAGATAACGTGCCAAATATTGGACTCCAAATTCTTGACGCAAAATTATTCACGCCAAAAAGTTGGTAGGCAACCGATAACAACCAAATGAAAAGTGGAGGTTTTCCGATCCACAAATATACTTTGCCATAAGCCCAAGGCGTTAAATAGTCTCCTTCCTTGAACATGTGAAATGCCCATTGAGAATATGTTTTTTCGTCGCTAGCCCAAAGTGGGCTATTTCCTAGATTAACAAAAAGTAGTGTTGAAAAAACTAAAATTGCTAAAATATATAACATGTGAGCATGTGTAGAGAACCAAGACTGATTCTGGTTTTCAATTTTTTTGATTTCAATTTTTTGCTTTTTTAATCTACTTGTTTGAACAAAGCGTATCATTATAAAAGAAATAATAACTAAAATTGATAGAAAAATTGCGTCAAAAACAATTGTAGTCCAAGGTATGGAAAAAGAGTTCTCCTGAGGCAATGATTCCATAGAGGAATTAGTTAGAGCAAAAGCGTACAGATTACAGTCACTGGATCCAACAAAAAGATTACCATCAACTACTGCAGGGGAGGAATCTACATAGTTATTTGTTTCATAACTCCATTTCGGCTCTCCTGTAAAAGCATCAAAGCAATAAAGACTATTATCCTGAGAGCCCACATACACGTTTTTGCCTGCAACTACTGGAGAAGAACAAACCCAAAAACCAGTTTGACTTTGCCATATTTGTCTCCCATTTGAAGCATTTAGACAATACACATAATTGTCCTCACAACCAACATAAACAGATCCATAAGCGACAGCTGGAGAAGAGGACACTGAATCTTGTGTTTGATATTCCCAGATTTTAACGCCAGTAGAGGAGTTTAGACAATAAACAAAGCCATCAACAGAACCAATATACACGCGATTTTTGTTTAAACTAGGTGAAGAAACTACACTTCCTGTATGAGTACGCCAGACCTCGATACCATTAGTTGCATTGAGAGCATAAACAAAATAATCATCACTTGCAAAGTATACTAAACCATCCGAGATAGCAGGTGAGGATTGTACGCCTATTGAGGTTGAGTAATTCCATATTTTATTTCCATTTGAAGAGTTAAGGCAGAAAAAATCATGATCACCTGAACCTACAAAAATATAATTTTCCAAAATTACTGGCGAGGAACGAATTTTGCCACCAATTATTGATTTCCAAAAAAGAGTACCTGTAGTTATATCTAAACAGTAAAGGTATCCATCGTCTGAGCCCACAAAAACAGAGTTGTTATAAACAGCAAAAGAAGAATGGATCTCACCATTAGTTGAGTAAATCCACATCATATTTCCACTTGATGTGTTAAGACAATAAACATCCCAATCACTTGAACCAAATAATACAAGATCGTTAACTATTATTGGGGAAGATTTTATCATTCCAAAAGTCTTATACGTCCATAGAAGCTTTGCAGAATCTGTTGAATCTACAATATTTGTATAACCGCTATGGTTAGGATCGTAACGAAACATTGGCCACCTATCAGAGACTAAACCACTATCATTAGTACTTGAAACCACTGGTGTGCAATAGGTTTTAATTAAAAAAACTGAAATAAGGATAGTTAGCATCCACTTGTGCTTGTTCATTACCTTCCTTTCAAGAAATTGTATGTAAAACAGAAGTATTTTAAATTATTGAATAATATTGCATTCATGTACTTTTTGCTTTAAGCTGATCATGGAAAAGAAGATTGATTATTTCTCAAATCCAAGCTTTTTAAATATAATTTTTGAAGAAAGTATCAAAAAAACAAGTCCAGTTACAATAAGTGCCAAAGGATAGTCACCAACACCAACCGCAAGACCAATAGCAGCAGTCACCCATAGACTCGAAGCAGTTGTAATTCCTCTGATTTTATCTTTTTCAGCCCATATAGCTCCAGCTCCGATAAATCCAATG
>JAGXOB010000186.1 GCA_019894735.1 Promethearchaeota archaeon
CCACAGGACATCCCAAAACTTGGGTGGAAGCGGTTTATCAGATTTGAGCGCTCTATAGAATTTTCGGGACGCCTTTTCAATATCACTAGCAATACTTTCTTCATATTTGGGCAGGTATTTATATGGAGGTGTTTTTACAGCCAGTTTGGACACCAGATGACTACCTCCCATGGTAAAAGAAAGCGATTTAAGTGTTTCTTTCGTTCCAACATCACCTGCTGTTACTAACAACATGAGCTTTTGGTTAACGAATTTTGGACGGTGAAGTGTGTATGCAAATCTATCCATAAAGTTTTTCATCAGCCATGATACGTTCATCGAGTAAACAGGTGAAACAAGAATAATGCCGTTAGAAGCAAGAATTCGTTTTTCTATATCGGCCCGAGAATCCTTCAAGGGGCATTTGTCCTCACCACGGGGAATACAAGTGAAGCACCCCTTACAGAGTTCGAGTTCGGCATCCTTCAAGAAGAGATAATCAAATTCTAAATCCACTTTTCTTTTTTTATCACTATTGGCAAAAGATTTCAGGCGATTTTCTACCTGTTGAGTAATTTTATAACTATTTCCTTTTCTCGGGCTACCGATTATGGCTAGAACTTTCATTATCTACTCACCTTTTTCAACCTGTTCTGTCTGTTTATTTATCAATAGGTGTGCCAGCATAAACACTATTATTCCATCCATCCCATCATTCCATTGATATAGATTTTTTTTATTCATTTTTATTCATCTTTTTGTTGTATTAATTATATTACTTGTATAAGATATGTAGAAGTTTATTAAAACCTATTTTTATTATATTTCAACTTTTTTTTCCTATTTTAACAAAAAGTAATATTTAGGGAAATTTTTAAAAAAATATAACCATTTATTACACTGGAAAACCTATTCTATGATAGGTTAAAATTTAACAAAAAAATTAAGTTATAAAAATAACTAAAAAAACTGTAATAATTAATAATTTATATATAAGTAAATAGTATTTTTTCTTCATAATTCTATATTTAGTATGCTTTGGTATAAATTTTTTTTTTCGGTGATGAATAAACTATATATTTTAATCTAACGTAAGTTTTATTTAGGTTTAAAATTACAGTTCTGTAAAAGAGATGAGGTATACAAAAAAATGATGTATAATAATCTAGATGATTTATCGCCAGAAGAAGCAGAGGAACTTCAACAATTAGAAACACAGATTTCTGAATTATTCGCACTTCTGGAGAAAAGTGATCTTCAAATAAGTTTACTAAAAGAAGAAAATGTCCAACTGAAAGCTCAAATCAAGAAATTGAAGCAACAATCGAAACCAGTTCAATACAAAAGCCCTGAAGTTGAAACCATTAAAGTACCAAAAGAAACTATTGCTACCATTATTCCAACTGATACAAGTCTTAGACAAAATTTAAGAAAATGTCCAAATTGTGGGGCGCAGGGTTTTTCCATTAAAGAAGTTGACGATAAAACAAAAATAATTTGCTATGCGCCAAGAAGGATTTATAAGAAAAAGAAAGTTTGCACAAAGTGTAGGTTTGAGTTTTAAATCCTTTCTATTTTGAAATTTTCTTCTTCCACCAATATGGATGGGGGATAGAGAGAAAACGATCCTTATCGAAGAGTTCTATTTCGTTTTCGTTCAAAACAAATGCAACACCACCCAAGAAAGGAACCCAATCTTGGTCGGGGGGTAGTGCAAACCATCCGTATTTTAAGGCGATTAGAAATATGTCGTGCGTGATGTGAATATCTATTCCACCTTCTTGAGCGTTTTTTGTTCCTTTCCAGATATAATTTGCCGCGTTTTGACAATATTCTTGAAATGGAGTTATCGTTTCAGGAGAATAAAAACCAACAGCCCAGCGATACATAAATTCGAGAGGGGATTCGTTTTTGAAAATATTTAAAAAGAATCTTGGAGCGGTTCCAGCTTGAAAAAGCGGAGTAAGTATTCCATTTATAGTTCCTTTACCTCCAACACTTTCAAATCCCTCTAAAATGTCTTCTGCTGTTTCTTTACACCGCTCTACAATACTATGAAACAATCTGACTGTTCTTGAACGGGGTAATTTTTGACCAAAAATTTTAGCAATATGATGACCTTGAGGCGTTAACTTCAAATCGACTATCTTTTCGTTTTCTGTTGGATTATTTCTATGAGAATGCCGGAGAACCAGAATTATTTTAGAGTCTACTGGGAATCTGTCAATAGCTTCAGTAATATTACGCGCCTGTACGGTCCAATCGGCATTTTCCCAAATGTTTACCCCATCCATCTTACAAAAGTAAAAGTTACAATACTAAAAAAGTTAATTCAAGCCTAAATCGAAAATATAATTATAATTCTATTTTGGAGATTAAGGTATATTTCCAGATACCAGCATTCTATCGGTTAGTAATATCGCACATGAATATATCAGAAAAAGTAATTCAAATTAAAGAAAGACAGAGAAAGAATAATAATAATAATATAAAAAAAAAAGGAAATTAATTTTGCATAATCTGTATTACCCAATGATTTTATTCCACAATTTGGAAGGTATGATTACCAACCCTGCCACTAGGCTAATAATTGGACCCAGGATGAACATAGAGAAGCTGGGCCCCCCACCTGAAAAGAACATGGAATAGATGGCTAAAGGAAATCCTGCCGAAATTGCTAAGAATACTCCAGCCAATCCAGTAATTCGCACTAAATGTTTCTTTTTGGCTAGGAAAAGCCCTATTGTTGTTACTCCAAAAAGAACGGATGCAATCATATTCGTAGGCATAGTGAGCATATACATAAATGCTTCACTATAATCAAGTGGTGGTGGTAAACTAATATCAGGTAATCTATTCATCATTCTGGTAGTTGCCGCAATTCCGTTTATGAAATTCAGAATGAATGCCATACCAGTAAGCAAACCAAACCATGCTTTTTTCCCTCGTTCTTGCCCTCTGCGTATTACTAGAATGAAGTATACCACTAAATTAGGGAAAAAAATCAGAAACCAAGGCCCTGGTACCGCTGCTCTACTTTCCATAGCAGGAATATTTGGCCACATGCTAGAAAAAAGGGTAATAATTACGGCGATTACACCGACATTATAAGCCCACTCCTTTTTCCCGAAAAAGCCCACACCCGCTACTAACCATAACATCCCTCCCAGAATACCGATAACCGCAAAAGCCGGTATGAAAAAGGGAGCTGTAAGTCTGCACTCTTGAGCGGCGGCGGTTTCGGCAGCCAAAATATTTGCCAAATGGAGAAAGATAAAGAAATAGGAAAGAAATACACCTCCTGCACCCAAAATGATAGAGACTACTCCCATAGATCCACCATTTTTTGATCTAATTTTTGTTTCTTCAGTCATTTTTGTTATCAATCCGTTTAATCTTCTTTTAACTAAAATTTTTATGAATAAATTTTTATGATAAAATTATTATGTTCTCCAATTATATAAAAGTTTACTTTTTTTCTGGAAAGATGAACTTCCAGATTTGGAAACGAGAATGCACTCAAGATAATGTAAATTGAGGTAAAAATCAAGATGATAATACCTAATTTGGATATAATGAATCTTACTCAGTTAGTTTTTACTGTATTTCTTATTGTATTATTACCAATCACATTCATTCTTGTGGGCTATAAAAAATTAAGGAAAGCATTCATTGTTTTGTTATTTATAGTAATTGTCGCAACGACTCATATGTAAGTCTTATGTGATGGAATTTTTCGATATACTCTAGAACTTTCCTTTGATCAGAGCATTCATGTGGGATTATTTTTGGGTTTACCAGCCCTATTACTCATAACAATGGGAGTTTGCTTATACCGAGTATTTAGGAAAAGTTAGCTGATAATAAATTACATCAGAGAATCTATTTATAGCCTATTCCAAATAAATGTCCTTTGTATACAAAGACTTTAGCTTCTTTTGCTCCGGCTTTAAGCAGTTCCTCTTTAAACTTTCTTTCAGAGCTGGTTTCAATATCAGTATAAACATTTTTTACCCAATTGATAAAAATACTGAGTAAAGCATGGTCAAAATTTGGTAATTCCGTATAACCGTGAATAATTACAACTCCGTTCTCTTTTATAATTCTAAACGCCTCCTTTAAAATAATCTCTTTGGTTACGTCCTTTAAATTAGTAGTTTGGAAGTGATATGGTA
>JAGXOB010000187.1 GCA_019894735.1 Promethearchaeota archaeon
TTCTTCGGCAGGATAAATTTTAGAGCGCTCGATCATATATGAAAGAGTGTAATTCAAACTTTTCTTCCATGTATTTTTAAAATAGTCCCTTAGTTGCTTATTAGAAATGGTTCTATTAATTTTTAATAGAAAACTAGATAATGATAAAATGTTTATCTTTCCGCGGAAGAACAAATTAGCATTTTTAACGAGTTTAAAATCGTCAGAAACTAAATTAATGGAAACCTTATTATCAGCAGCAAGTAATTTCTGTGATAAAGATAACAAGGATAAATCCGGATCTTGGGCTGGAAAACGGATACCTTGCTTGCTAAGATCGTTTTTAATAGATTCAATTTCTGAATTTTCAATCTTTTCGATTTTTATGATTTTTTGAAATTTTTCTCGAAAGGTATTAGACGCTTTAATTTCATCAAATACAACCGCACTAATGAAATACTTAAAATTTAAATCTGAACCTGCTTGTTCTAAATTTCCCAGAATATCTTTTGCTCTAATAGAATTCATACAAATAAAAAAATTTGCATCGAATACGATTATTTCATTTTTCGTAGGCATAATTAACCGTAACTTTTTCTTTCATCTTAATGTAAATCTTTTAACACTTTTTAGATATTAATAATTATATTAAATCTCTAGTATTTTTCAAAATCTAAGATATGGTGGTTTTTTATAAAAATTATCAGTGTGATTGGGTATTCTGGTAGCGGAAAGACATATCTTATTGAAAAAGTTATAAGCAAATTGAAGTTTGAATTAAACCTTGAAGTAGCTGTAATAAAATATATACACGAACATCATATCGACGAAGAAGGAAAAGATTCATTTAGATTCTCTAAAGCAGGAGCAGTCTTTTCTATTATTAAAAACAAATTTGACGAAAGTGCAATTTTTCTAAATAAAAAAGTAAATTTAGACGAACTAATTTTATGGCTTGAAAAAAGTCCATTCAAATTGGATGTTATTTTTTTTGAAAGTTTTAGGAACCTACCTTACCCTTCTATTTTATGTGCAGAAAATTTAGATGATATAGAAGCGCAATTAAGTAAAAATGTTAAAATGATATCTGGTTTAATTGCTACATCGGATTTTGCTCAAAGCAAAGAATATAATATAGCATTAGTTAATGTTGAAAAAGATTTTAAAGAATTCTGCAATATTTTTGAACTCTTTAAGAAACTTTAAAGGTCAAGGTGCTCGTCTTCAATCTTCCCACATTGCTGAGATTTGTCGACAAACAAACTCTAAATCTTGAAGATTTTCGATTTCTTTTGTGTTTTCACCAAGGTAATCTCTCAAAACTTCATAAGGCTCAGAATTTTTACCAGCTTTTTTAATTAAACTGCGAATTTCTGAAATAAATTTATTTAATGGAATAATTATCCCGCTGATTAACCATTCTTCGAAGAGTAAATTCTTCGAAGATAAAAAATTAAAAGTGATTAGAAATCTATCAAAATCTTCATTTTGATAAAAATGCTTTTCCGGAATTTGTATATGGTAATTCTCTAGTTCTTTTAAAAGAGCATCCTTATTCATGCTAATAATAACATCGGGCCACACATCGTCTGACACATTTAAATCGCTAAATATGAACAATTCTAATACTCTTAAAGCAATATTTCTCCCAACATATCGACTTCTAGGGTCAATAAAGTTTTTAGATGCTTGTCCTGGAAGTTTTCTAATAAATATTTTATCTATTAAGACATAGAGCATCCTACATATATGATCCACTACCACCTTAAAGGTCAATGGTTCATTAATCGGGTTTTCTTCCAAGATTTTATTCTCTTTATCAATTAAACGCTTAATACTCGTGTTGATGCTGTTTAAAAACGCTTTCAAAAATTCGTAATTAATCTGAGAGATATCTTTATTGAAAATAATTTGAAAAAACAAATTTGGATTTTCTAAATTTGATATAATTGAAAAATTATCCAAGAATTCTTGAATATCGTTTATAGTATTAGCATTGATTACATTATCTAATTTCTTATTAGTTTTATTTAATGCAATTTTAAAATCCTCAGGTAAAAACAACAGATTACCGACTTCTAAAGCTTCTAAACTTCCGCTACCTAAGAAATATTTCGTATACAATAAAAACAAATTAAATTGAGCCTTCTGCGACGGCAAGTTATTCGATTGGAATGTGGAGTAAAGCGTCGATTTTTTATCAATTGTATCAAAAATTCGAAGTAAGGAGTCCTTCTTTTCGTTAGTATACTCAAAATTCTGTAAAAATTCTTTCTTTATTATATCTAGTTTAGGAAAAACAGAGTCTTCAACTCTACTACAGACAAAATTCAAGAAATCTAAGAGGGGCGAAAAGCTTTGGAGCAGATTACACTTTTTATAAAAATAATATAAGAGATCAATAAGCTTATCTTTGGCAAGAGAATATTCATCTAGCGCAATTTTGTAGACTTTTTCTCTGCCATTTAATAGCTTCTTATAATATGTTTTTGGAACATCTTTAAAGTATTTTAAGAAGTAATATAAATACATATAATAGTAATTATTGAACAACTCATCCTGACTGTTTTTGATTACAATCAAGAAATTTAAAGTATTATTATTTTCACCATTTTTTAGGAGAGCTCCGTCTAATACCACGTAAAATTTTTCTTCCAGTATCGTTCTCAAACTTACACCTAAGATCGCTACTACTAGATAAAGATAGCCAAAAGGCGAAGCAATTCCATTTGTATTATCGCTAAAAATCTCGCTAAATTCCTTAAAATACTTCTGTTCTTCTGGAGATAAGTGATAGCTATACTCTAGAAATAGTTGGTCATCAGATATCTTCTCTTTTATAATTAGATTTAAGGAATTTGAATCAAATCCGCAAAAATTCTGCAGATATAATTGAAAATACTCGTGAAAATGACTGAAAAAAAAAGTACTATAGGTTTTCTTAATTATTCTATTTTGATTTTTAAATTTGAACTGTTCCCATTCTTTTCTAATTTCTTCTTTAAATTCTATAAAGGAATTGTTTTTAGACTCCAGAATATCGAAAAATATTTGGGAATTGTTTTTAAACGTTAATTCTTTCCCTTTCGCTTTTTCTCCGATGGATTTCAGTATCGTAAGTAATTCCTTATTGGCCACAATAAATCAAAATTTAATTTAATTAATTATTCGTATATTTTTAGTTAAAACAACCCTTAGTTATAAAAATATAAAATACGTTGGTATATATTAGAAGTGAAAATTCAAAAATAAAAATCTTAGGAAAAGAATAAAAAGCTCATTGTTTATTTTAAAAATGCAAATTTGATATCTTTTAATTTAACAATTACAGAATTTTAGTAATTTCGTCTATTTCAGTATAATTCATTTTCGATTTCTTCTGATTTTCATCGAGAATTAAATATTTCCCTTTATCTGATGTGAAATTTCCAATTTCTACTGATTTAATCCCATTTCTTCTTAACAAATTAATTAAAGCATTTGCAAATTCGCTATTAATCGAAATTAAAAGGGAGCCAGAAGATATTGTACTGTATGGATCTAATTTGAAAACTTTACTTAATTCCAATGGTTCAGGTAAAATATTTATTTGTTCTTTTTTGATTAATAACCCTAAGTCAGACGCGATCGCTAATTCGGCAAGACCGCAAAATAGACCCCCTTCAGTCAGATCATGCATAGAAGTCAGAAGAAAATTATCATTGGATATTGTCGCTTCGTTATAGACGCTAATTCCGGGGTTGTAAAGAAAATTTTTACATTTTTCAATAAATTCATCGTCAAAACCTTTTTGTTTGAGGATATTTTCTTTTTCACGAGCAATTATAGACGTACCTTCAATAAAAATTCCCTTGGTTAGGATAATTGAATCGTTAGCGTTTGCTCCTGATGATAATACTAGTTTTTCTTTCTCCACCTCCCCAAGAAGAGAACCGATTACAAGTGGTCTATCTATACCCGTTGTAACTTCTGTGTGACCACCAACAACTGTTATTCCTAAAGATTTACATGTGTCATGAATGTTTTTAAAAATGCTTTCAATCAAATCTCCATCAGTTAGCTTTGCAGGTAATAATATAGTTGATTGAAACCATTTTGGAGTGGCTCCTGTGCAAACAACATCGTTAACATTAACATTTACAGCGTAGTATCCAATTTCATCAGTTACAAATG
>JAGXOB010000188.1 GCA_019894735.1 Promethearchaeota archaeon
GCTAAAAGATATGGTAGAAGAGAATAATGTATTCAAAAGTGGGAAGCTATTAAAATGTATCTTAGGACTTAACGTCATAGAATCGAACGTCTTTTCTTATATACTAAAAAACGACGATGTGACTGTGACTACGATGAAATTAACTGAAGTATTTGAAAAAGATCGAAGCTCAATTCAAAGAGCTCTGATAAAACTTAATGATCTTGGTGTTATTGAAAAGAATTCAATATCACTAAAAGAATTTAGCGGAAAAGATGGTGAAGGAGAAACAAATAAACGAGGATATTTATATGTGTATGGAGCAAAAAATTTAGACATGATTAAACAGCAACTTCGTGATCTTCTTGAGAGTTGGTACAAGTCGATGTCTGATTACATTGATGAAATAGACAGTATTTTCGATTGCTATGAAAAAAATGGAGAGCTTTGTTAATTAATTAAATTTCTCTTAGTAAAGGTTATTAAAAAAAAAGAAATTAGAAGGGTAGAATTATTAAAGTCACACCCAATAGTATACCAAGCAGTATAGCAACGATTACATAGAGTATAAAGGCAATAATGGTTACCAATATAGCTCCAAAGAGTCCTGTGTGATGACGGGCACTTATTATTAACCACGCCACAATTAAAACGATTACCCATGCCACCCAGTTACCTATGAATAAAAATGTTAGGGCGTATATGACCGTTATTACAAAGGAGGTTAAGAATACCGATCCAAACTCTGTATGTCTCGCACCACTGAATAAACTCAAAGCAATTTTTAGAAAGATCGCCATGACTATGAGAAATATCAAGTAAAGGATCAAGAACCACATGATATCTTCGAGGGAGCCAAAAGTTTGAGCCCAATTTTCGTTAAAAATTTCAAATAACATATTAGAACCTCAATTTAATTTTAATATATCTTAGAATTTCTTGAAATATTTATTATTTTTTGATTTTTCAAAAATAATCTTCTAAATTATAACTAATAAACAAGAGTTTAATTATTTCAATTTCTTGACTCGTTTAGCAATTTTGTTCTTAATATCTTCGTAGGATGGTGGAGGTCCGGTTCTAACTTCTTTCCCGTCGATAAAAAGGGCATCAGCAATACCCCATTCTGAAAATACTTCTCTATTAAACGTATCTATTTCTGTAAAAACTACTTTATCTCCGAAATCTAAGGAAGCTTTTTTGGCTCTTTCAAATACAGTGTTTTGAGCAGGACACCAACCGTTTAAAAATGCTGTCACAGATACTTTTCCGGGTATTTTTTCGGGTTTCTTTTTCTGTTTTATCCATTTAGGAGCAATAGCGTCATCGGAAAAAGGTTTCCATAACAGCACTGCCACACTCTGCTTATCTACTTTTTCATATCCTTGTTTTTTAAACCAAGAAGCTTTCATCCAAAAAGGTAGTGAAACACCCCAAGCTACCATTCCTTTAGCTCCTCTTGTTCGAACGTCCTCCTCAGCAGCTTTTATCAATTTCTTACCTATTCCTTTTTTCTGGAAGTTTCCTACGCCTTCTTCGTAGCCGTGTACCCATACACAATTGATATAGTATAAATCCTCTCCTTCAGCAAAAAAATACTCGATAGGAATATATTGGATCATTCCTACCACCGCATCTTTTTTGTTTAACGCTAATTTAACGCCAAGACCTTTATTTTTCATCTTGTTGTACCAACTCTCTTTATGATTACCAGCTTCCTTTATTTCGTCGCTCCAATCTTCTAAACACATAAAATAAAGATCGTTGTATTTTTCTTCTAGATCTATAATCTGCATTTTTATGTTACCATTCAGAATTCTATTAGAATAATTAATGAATAATTAGATAACTAATAATAAAAAGGCGATAGATTTCGAACTAAAATTACATCTAGAACCTTTATTAATTATGGCTACTCCCATATTGAGTAAAGGATTAACAGTTTCAAAATTATTAGGTCCAACACATACAACAAAAGTAAATACAACTATTTCGTAAAAAACGATTATTTTAAAATTATATTATTGATCATTTTTAATTTGATACTCAATATATATCAATTAGGAATTTCTATTAATTTTATTTCATTTTAATTAAGAAATTAGAACTTAATAATAATTTATATCAAATTAGTTGAAAAATATGGATGAGGACCAAATAACTGGCAAATCTTCGAGTCGTTTGTTTGAATTTCGAGCTGTAGAGAAAAAAAGGCTAGTAATATCTCTCACAATTACTTTAGTCGTTATGGTACTGGAAATATTAGGGGGCATCTTTACATTTAGTATTGCTTTAATTAGTGATGCTAGTCATATGTTTACACATGCTTTTGCTATTGGACTAAGCTTACTAGCAATTGTAATAGCAAAAAAACCTGCTTGCCACCATAAAACATTCGGGCTATATAGAGCAGAAGTGTTAGCAGCTTTCATTAATGGTTTGTTTCTTTTACCAATTATAGGTTTTATTGTATACGAAGCGATTATAAGGTTCCTAAATCCTCAGGAAATTGTAAGTTTTTATATGTTAATCGTAGCTTTAATTGGACTAGGAGTTAATATTTCGAGCATTCTTATCTTAAAAGGATCTCGGAGTTCAAATATTGGTGTCAAGAGTGTCTTTTACCATATGATTGCCGATGCCGCTTCTTCGATAGGTATCGTCATCGTAGCAATTATCATTTCTTTCACAGGATGGAGTTTTCTTGATCCGTTTGTAAGTATTGGTATATCAGCAGTTATCTTCTATTGGGCATATGGAATATTAAGGGATTCAGTTAGAATACTATTAGAAATGACTCCCTCAGGTTTAAATATTGATGATATAAGTGAAGATCTAAAAACTAAATTTAGTAAAATTTCTGAAATTTTGCATGTCCATCTTTGGACAATTACTCCAGATATGTTGGTTTTTTCTGCCCACCTTAAACTGAGAACATGTGAAAATCTAAATGAACAAGAAACATTAATATCTGATATTAGCGAATATCTTTCAACTAAATATAATATACTTGAATCTACTATTCAGACTGTTTGTAGTGAGAATCTATTATCATGCAATTTTTAGATTTAGGAAGTCAAATTTCGATCATTTATTTTTCATTTACATCCAAGAAGCGACTTTGGGAGTTAGCGCTAAGATATCAACAAGGTCGTCATAGGTAATGCATGTAATTCTAGGATCGACTGTATGTTGTTCAATTCCTCGTGCTAATAGATCTGGTAAAAGTGCAAATACTGATACTTGGAGGTTTAATAACTTATCTAATAAGCTGGGTATTGTACCACTTATTGATGTTCCTACTACCCCATCGTGAAGTAGTACGATTGCAATGCTAACTTTGTTTTTAATCTGTTCACTTACAATCCCTAACAAGTTGTCTAGATGCATCTGTTTTCTAGTGCTGAAACCATATAAATACACAATTTCTTTATCATTTTCCATTATAATCACTTTTCAAATCAATACCGGTATGTTACATCTGCTTCAAAGATAATTTTTGAGATTTCTTGTATACTTGCTACCTTTACATTGTCATATCCTATTAAGTCTGAACCTTTTATACCCGCAATTTCTAAAGCAGAATCTAGAGCGTACACTTCTAAATCAGAAAGTTCCATCAACCTAAATATATTCGTAGGGGCTTCTCTATTGACTTTTTCGGGATCAAAATTCTTAGATAAAAAGTAAACTGAATCACCCATAAAGATTATCTTACACTCGTCTAGATCCCCTACTGCCGTAATTCCTGCACCCATGCGGATCGCTTCAACAGCAGAGTTCTTACCAATAGGAGAATCCTCACATAAAATTACTACTGATTTAACCATATAATCATCCTCCAGGACCAAAAACTATTACTCTATCTGATTCTGCCATCCACTCTGATAAGCCTCCTAAGCCTACTTGACATGCTTTTTCGATTAACTCCTCAACTTTTAGACCAGTAAAGTTCATCCATGTACTACAAGCAGATAAATTCATCTCATTCTCATTGACAAAAGTTTCAAGTCGTTTAGGTAAATTCCTCATAGATGAGCTTAAGTTTAATTCCCGTTTCGCGCTATAGACGCCACTACCATAAAAAAAAATACCTAATATTTTATGACCTTTTTTTAGGATCGCCTGTCCTAAGTTAAG
This sequence comes from Promethearchaeota archaeon, assembly GCA_019894735.1. The sequence continues at coordinate 4,120 of JAGXOB010000188.1, forward strand.
CAT
>JAGXOB010000018.1:0-265 GCA_019894735.1 Promethearchaeota archaeon
TACTAGGTGATGGCACGGCCATGAGCCGTGTCAGTGCCGTAGGGAAACCGTTAAGTGTGCCGCCTGGGAAGTACGGTCGCAAGGCTAAAACTTAAAGGAATTGGCGGGGGAGCACCACAAGGGGTGAAGCCTGCGGTTCAATTGGACTCAACGCCGGAAAACTTACCAGGGGAGACAGCAGTATGACGGTCAGGTTGACGACCTTACCTAACGAGCTGAGAGGAGGTGCATGGCCGTCGCCAGTTCGTGCCGTGAGGTATCCTGT
>JAGXOB010000018.1:275-32320 GCA_019894735.1 Promethearchaeota archaeon
TCCTTGCACACACCGCCCGTCGCTCCATCCGAGTGTGCTAAAAATGAGGTTTGGTCAATTTGGTCATATCGAGTTTCTAGTATGCGAGGAGGGAGAAGTCGTAACAAGGTAGCCGTAGGGGAACCTGCGGCTGGATCACCTCCTATTTTTAAAAAAAAATAAAATCTCAATACCTCTTTATGGGTTCTTAATTAACTTTTAATCTTTTTTTTTCACTAGGGGCCTGTAGATCAGTAGCAGATCGCTTGACATATTAAAAACTATTAGTTTGATACAAGATTTGCACTCAAGAGGTCACGGGTTCAATTCCCGTCAGGTCCATTTTATCCTTAGTAAGACTAACAAAATTCAGAAATTTTTTTAATTATACTTTATATATTATGAATTAATACCATGAAGTTAGTAAGCAATTTTGTGTTGGTTGTTTTATTTTTATTTCAAGCAGATCTGACTCCAGAGCAAGAAGTATTTAATTTTGTACTAGTTCTACTTGGAATTTTATTATTAGTTATTATTTTGGTTTATGTTTTATTAACTTCAAGAGAGGAGTAAAATCCTATTTAGCTGTTACTATTTTAATAATATCATTATGTTTTAATTCGTAATTTTCTCCTAATCTTTTCTTAGTTCTTGCATCAATTCCAAAAATAAAATGATCAGCTAAATCGGTGTGAATTTTATCTCGTACAAAATTCCTCAATAAAGTACCTTGCTCGACTAAAAATGCATCGGGTAGAACATTATCATTATTATCTGAGAATTTATTAATATCTGATATCGGATAAACACAAATTTGGCTTAATATGTCAAACACTATATAATTTAACGCGTTTTGAATACCCGTTTCGCTAAGTGGGTTTAGAATCTTATCTTGAATATTCCTAAGCATTTCTAATTCAGTTGGGTTCAAGCTATTTTCGTCTAAAATTTTAAAATCATCTGACCCGGGCATATATTCAATTATTTTTTCTTCGTGGTATTTTCTTAAGAAATATTCCGCTAAAGCACTACAAGGGATAATCTTTCTTTCAATTTTATTCTTTAATTTTAAATAATTTTCCATTCCTATTTCTTTATCAATTTTATTGGCTAATATTAGTATAGGTTTTGATATTTCTCTTAATTTTATAGAAAAGCTTAAAAGATCGTCTTCCGACCATAAAGAAGGATTTTTCTCTTCTAAATTTGAATTTTTTAGTGCTAAAATGATTTGTTTTTTATTGATTTTAATTCCTGAAAGCCGTTTATACAATTCTTCGATAAACAATTTTCTTTCCCTTGCATGAGATTTTATAAATTTTGTCCAATCTTCTCTTTCTAAAATTTGTTTAAACCAAAGATTGATTTCATTTTCAAGAAATACTACATCTTCGTAGGGATCATTTTCACCAATCTTTATCCTTTTACCCGATTTATCAAGTGAACCGCTAATATCAACTATGTGAATAAGTATATCAGCTTTAATTAAATCATTTAAAAATCTATTTCCTAACCCCTTACCTTTATGAGCATCCGGAACTAAACCAGCAACATCAAGCAGATTTATAGGAATAAAACGATTACCATTAAGGCAGTAAGAATTTTTAGGATTGTCCTTAAGGTTTAAATCCTTACACACACACATTGTTTTTACATACGCAACCCCTTTATTTGGTTCAATGGTTGTAAAAGGTAATTCGCTCATTTTTGCGTTAGTTAAACAAGCAGCATTTAGGAAAGTCGATTTTCCAGCACTTGGCTTTCCAATTATACCTATTAAAAAAGTCATTATTAGGTACAAGTATGCTAATGTCTTAAAATTTATTTGTTTTTTTCTTGATCGTTATATAATTTATTTATAAATGCATTGAAATTATCGTAATCATTCTTACTTAACGGACTGTTTTTGTTTAATAGGAGTAGATCATCTTTTTCTTTTTTTATCAATTCCACACTACTATTATTTTTGTTTAACTTCTTAGATTTACTTATTATTTCTGTTGTTGAAGCTAATTTTGTTTGTGTATTCTCGAGAATATTTTGATTTTTTCTGGTAATATCTGACACTGTTATCGTATTTCGCTTAATTAAGGGTATTCCAAGTAAAAATGGTTCTTTTATTGAATTTACGCGTATAATACAATAACCTTCTTCTAACATAGACAAATAATTCTTTTTTTCAGTATCCAGATTTAACAGTTCACACATGATATCTTTTTCAATGTGGTTTTTAAAGGTTAAAACAACACCATTGTTTGCTAATATATCCTTGCTGATATTTGGCCGCGTAGCTATAGTTATTAAACATTCTCCAGTGCCTCTTTGAAGAAGTGCAATGTCCTCTAAATAAGATGTAAGTTTTGACTTCTTTGATATATCTTGGGGAGCAAAATATTGTGCATCTTCGATGATGGTTAAGTGATTTATTCCATCATAACTATTGGCTCCCTTTGTAAGATTTCTATCCCATAAATATTTCAAAACCATATTCAAAAAGAAGAGAGCATCCTCTTTTTCTCCACCAAGACGAATAATTGAACTCAAGTCTAATATAACTTTCTGGTTAAATAGTTTCGATATCGAGAGGGTAGTATCTGTATCAAAGATTGCTTTCATCGGTCCTATAGAGAATCTTCTAATTCTATTTTTTAGACTAATAAGCGTTTGTTTTAGCATAGGGATTTCAGTTTTTCTTTTGTCAAGGTAATCCTTACAATTTTCCTCAAAACCTTCCCAACTTTGCATGTTTTTATTCTCACAGACTTCTGTAAGTATTTCGATTAAAACTCTTTCCATTTGAGGTGAATATTCCGCGCTATCATCTAAGAATTGACCACTTTTTAGAATGTCAAATACCCTTTCTGCATGAATCTTCGGATTAGCATCTAAAGGATCAAATATATTAATTGAAAAATTTTCTCCTGGCCAGAGAATTATTAAGTTTTCTAGCTTTTCTTGTAAGAAATGATATTCTCCCTTAAATTCCACTAAAAAGAACGGTTTTTCATGATGTTTGGTAAAATTAATTAAAAAGTTTTGTATAAAATTACTCTTTCCAGTTCCAGTTGATCCGCAAATAAACATATGTTTCTCAAGATCCTTAATTGAAAGAGAAAAAGAGTATTTTTTTGAATAACCTCTCATGATTCTTCCAATTCTAACTGATCCCTCCTTCGAAGCTTTAAATGAAGGAGGATCTAAATCTATTTTCGTTTTATCCACCTTAAATAGATTTAATAAATAAAGGATTATAGCGCTACAGAGAAAGACTACAGAAATATTAAAAATAAACACTTCCACAATATAGTAATTGAAATTTCCTAATACATATTCTGAGTTTTCTAATAAAAACAGGGGTACATCAAATAACAGAAAAATAATTGTAATTAAAAAAAGAAGCAAAATGATATATTTTAATTTTAAGAAAGAAAATCCTCTTTTCCTGTAGAAATAATAAATTAGATTAATTATAAAGCATAAAGCAGTTAAAAATGAAAAACTGTTTACCATTTTAACTTCTTTAGATTAAAAAGTTATAAACTACACACTATTTTAAAGAATCGATTTCAATCATTTTCAAAGACTAAATGAAAGTGCTAGCCAATTTTAAGATTTTTTTTTTATGAATATAAAGATTTTAGATTAGAATAAAGATTTGATACGTTTTCTGATAACTATCAAATAATAAATTTATCAGTTCATTAAGTATAATCAATCTAAATTGAAAATATGCAGAATATTACTTTAACGAACGGGAATACCATATAAAAATGAAATCCTTTTATTTAAAACACTTTTTAAAAACAATTTCTTTAAGGAATTTTGTAAAAGTGCATTTTCGTAAACTTTTTTAGTTTTATGACTTAGAGATCATTATATAAATAATAATTTTTACTAATCAAAAATTTAAGAATAAGTGAAATTAAAATGGCACAATTATCCGGTATTCCAATCCTTATATTAAGAGAGGGTTCGGAGAGAAAACAAGGAAAAGACGCTCAAAGAAATAATATTGCTGCAGCTATAGCCGTAGCAGAAGCGGTAAGAACAACATTAGGTCCAAAAGGGATGGATAAAATGCTCGTTGATTCTTTAGGAGATGTTACTATAACGAATGACGGGGCAACAATCCTAGACACTATTGATATTGAACATCCTGCAGCTAAAATGATTGTTGAAGTAGCTAAAACGCAAGACGATAAAGTTGGAGATGGAACCACTACTAGCGTAATTATAGCTGGAGAATTATTAAATCTCGCTCAAGAATTAATGGAACAATCAGTTCACCCCACAATTATCTTCAGAGGATATAGAAAAGCTTTAGTAAAGTCTAAAGAAATATTGCATGAAATAGCAACTAAAATAGATATAAACGATACCAACACACTTTTAAAGGTTGCAGAGACCTCTATGAACAGCAAATTAATCACTGGGGTAAAAAATCATTTTGCTAATATTGCGGTTAACGCCGTAACTCAAATAAAAGAAAAACGCGGAGAAAAAACCATGATCGATCTAGATCAAATTCAAGTGATAAAAAAAGAGGGAAAGAGCTTAATAGATACAAGTCTTATCAAAGGAATAATAGTAGATAAAGAGATTGTACATCCTATGATGCCAAAATTAGTTAAAAACGCAAGGATAGCGTTAATTAGCTCGTCCCTTGAAGTAGAAAAAACAGAATTTGATGCAGAAATTAGAATACAAACACCAGATCAGATCACCAAGTTTATTGAAGAAGAAGCGAACATGCTAAAATCTCGGGTCACAAAATTGAAAGATATCGGAACCAATGTTGTTTTTTGTCAAAAAGGAATTGACGATAAGGCTCAAAACTTTCTTGCTCAAGAAAATATCATCACAATTCGTAGAGTTAAACGATCTGATATGGAAAAACTTGCTCGTGCTACTAACGCAAAACTAATTAATAATATCTTTGAAATAACAGAAGCTGACTTAGGTAAAGCAGGGAGAGTAGAAGAAAAGAAAATCGGAGATGACAACATGATTTTGGTATCAGAATGTGCTGATCCTAAGGCCGTGAGTATACTTATACGAGCTGGGATTGAACATGTAGTCGATGAAGCAGAAAGAATGTTTAATGATGCTTTATCGGTAGTAAAAGCAGCAATTGAGATGCCATATGTCTTACCTGGAGGCGGGGCTTCTGAAATCGAGCTGGCTAAGCGATTGAGAGCTTACGCAAGCTCAATTGGAGGGAGAGAACAACTAGCAATTGAAATCTACGCTAACGCTCTAGAAATAATTCCCAAAACCTTAGTTGAAAATGCGGGTTATAACCCAGTTGATTTAATCGTAGAGTTACGATCTATACATGAAGCTGGCAATGGAAATTCGTTTGGTATCAATATAGATTCTGGTAAACCTGATGATATGGAAAAATTGGGCGTTATTGAACCGCTAATGGTATTATCTCAAGCAATTCAATCTGCTACAGAAGTAGCTTCAATGATTTTAAAGATTGATGATGTAATAGCTGCTTCGGGTCTTTCTAGAGGTCCTGAGTAATAAAACACTCTTATTTTTTTTATATTTATTTTTTTTGATAAAGCAATAGTCTTTTCTGCTAAAAGTTATTTATCTTTTTAAATTCAGACCCCCAAGAAAATTTAGAGAGAATTAAATCACCACACGCAGTAAAATTAGTGATATAAAGCGCTGCTGCTAATGCTTCCACAGAACTCAATTTTTCCCATTTACCGTAATTTACAGGATTTGCTGCAACAAGAGGTGGAAGCGTCCTACTGTTTTTGAAATTAAAGGTTTTTAGATTAAAAATTCTTTTCCAAGAACAATCAACTACAATAAGACCATATCTTATGATAACCTCACGATCAGTGATAGCTAACTCAGTATTAGAAAAAGGATTTAAAACAATAGCGTTATCATTCCTTCCTTTAATTTTCGATACTATTTTTACCAAATTTAACCTTGCTAATTTTAATGCTGTGCATTTCTTCCTGTCACATTCATTAAAATGGAGACAATATAGTTTCGGAACAGAGATATCTAAATTGGATTTATTCATATTTAAAACTAGTTAACACATTAACAGATTTAATAAAATTCTCCGTAATTCTTTCAGTTCCTATTATTTTCATTATTGAGAATATGATATTTCTCGATTCACACATTATTGGAATTCCACCGTATGCCAAAGTAAAAAGTCCAACAAAGGAGATATCCTCTGCATTTAAGGTTCCCTCCACTTCAGAGAATTTAACTTTTCCAGAAGGGCTTGTAATTATTCCAAAGAAATTTTCAGGATCCTGACCAGAAATTGCAATATAACACAGTAAATCTCCGATTGAGCTCCCAGCAGATTCCTCTTTCATCTTTTGAAATGCAACATTAGCACTTGCAGAAAACGCTTCTACTGAAATTTGAAGTTTTTGACCACTAACTTCCCTTGCATCTATTGTTAATCCTGTTGGGCTTACAAGGCTATATCTAATAAATATGGGATTTTGAATTGAATCTAATACATAGCTTATAGCTGGTAATTGGTTAGTAGAATCAAATTTTTCCGGAGAATATGATATAAAAGGTACCTCAGACCCCATTCCAAATAGATAAACCGCACTCCGTACTTTATTCGAGAAATTCTCAAAGTCTTTCTCTGTTTCTTTATTATTACCAAAAAACTCTCCAAGCTTCTGCTTTATATAATACATAGAACTCGCTAAATTATCTGCGTCTAAAGGCCATTCTTTCCTATAGTCATGAACTATAGTTAAAAGAGTTTCATTTATCCTTATCGTTATTAAGCAAACTTTGTCAAAAAATGTAAATGAAATAACTTGATCTCTAATCTCTAAATCCTCCCAACTTTCTTCGCTTGCTGAAAATGCTGCTGAAGCTAAACTTGTAATTTGGTTAGCATTAATCTCAATCTCACTTTTTCTCCCGATTTTGGCTATAGAAAGTCCATTTAGATCGCATAATATCACCAAAATTGTACCCTGAGATGCCCTTAAGATTGAAGTCAAGTACTTTATTAAAGAATCTCTAACGCTCATAAGTATACCATATCTTTTCTATCTTTGCTATTAATTCTTTCTGCTTTAATAACAATAATATTAATTCTTAAATATTTCTCATTTTTAATTTTATCCATCAATCATTTCTCAAATAAAATACATAAATGAACTAAAAAATTTATTTAGTTTTTCCCACTTTAAATACTAAAACAATTACTATATTTTTTATTTTACAGCGGGAATTGCCAAGTCTGGTCTACGGCGCTGGACTTAGAATCCAGTCTCAGAGGAGTTCGGGGGTTCAAATCCCTCTTCCCGCATTTATATTACGGTAATAAAGATAGTATCTTTTAACTAAGCTAATTATTTCTAATTCGTTTTTAAAAAAATTTAAAATCAAGCATTAATTAGAAAATTATATTTAGAATGGTTTCTGTTTAATTCTAATAATAAATTAGATAAATAATATTCAAAATTTTATAAAAAAAAAAGCTCCCGTAGTGTAGTCCGGCCAATCTTTCTCAAACGCTTAAGAAAGGGCTTTGCATGCTAGGCTTTCACCCTGGTGACCCGGGTTCGAATCCCGGCGGGAGCATATAACAAAAGATACTTGGCCTCCATAGCTCAGTTAGGTAGAGCACCCGGCTGTTAACCGGGCGGTCGCATGTTCGAGCCATGCTGGGGGCGCTTTATTTTTATTTGAAATTGATAACTTTCCTTTAACAATTTATCCGACAAACTTAAATAAATATTAATTACCGTTAACAGGACTTGCTTTATTTAAATTTATGAAAATTATTACTGGTTGAACGCAAAAATAAGAAAATTCTCTCAAAGTGAGAAATTAGTTAAATTACGGTTGGTTAGCGTAATAGATTAGCCACTTGGCCATAGCTTGAAACGATTCGTTTAAATTTATATTCTCTTTTGATGAGGTGAAAACGCATTGATTGCATTTAGCTTTTAGAGCGTAATCATTTGCGATGTCGAAATCAACTTCGTGGTTTCCCAGGTCCCATTTCATCCACATGAGGATAATTGGGATAAAACCTGCTTTTTGGGGATAGATTTTACGCTGCACTGAATGTCTCTGAAAATATCGTAATCTGTTATATCAAAGCAAATTGATCCTCCACACGCACTTTAAGAAAGGTTTATAAACTTTGAAATAAAAAAGAAGAAAAAGTATAGGTCGCTTTAATAAAAACACATTTTGCTTGTGTTTTTATGAAAAGCCCCAAATTACGGTAAGTCTCCTGCTTCACCAGGCATTTTATTCACCCATTCTCTGAATTTAAAATATAATAAACTATTCTTAGAAATTTGATTAAGAATCCAAATAGCTTTTTTTCTCTTACGCTCTCCAATTCCATTTAGGTTAGTTAAACTTCAATAAAATTTATTCAATTATTATTATTTCTAAATTTTTACTTTGTTTAATCTCGAAATTAAAAAAGAAGAAGAAATATATAGAGCTTATAAAAAATAATTTTTATGAAAAGCTCCAAATTACGGTCGTGTTGCATCTTCACCAGGCATATTTTCCACCCTTTATATGAATTTTGATGTTTATAAACGATACTTAGAAACTTGAAGATTAATTTTAATTACTTCTTTCTCTTCGCTAAATTAGTTTCAAAAGTTCTATTTAAACTACAATGAAAATCTAATTTTTAGCATCTTTCAGGATATAAGAATTAAGTTAAAACTAAGATATCATTCGATTAAGTCAGAAGGTAAAACGGGATTAACAAGCAAATTTTGAAAATTTTTAATGCTTGGAACAGCACCATATTTATTCCTAATAAGATAGCTTCCAAGTTCATACATAAAGGCAACTTTCGAATAAACTGGGCTAGAAAATCTTTTTAAATGATTTCTGATCTCCTCTTCGCTAAAAAGTTCTAAACTTTTTCCATATTCAAGAAGTTCGTCGTTACTATACTTATCAATGAGGGTACGATAAGCAAGATCGTACAAAAAAAGCGAATTTTTACCTCTTAAATTATTTTGCGCAATCAATACTTCAAGAGGATCATCTTTAGAGGGATCTGGACAAAAATTAGTTAAGCCTATCTCTGCTAATTCTTGATTTGAGTAGATTACATTAATAGCTGTACTCCCAATGCCTTCAGTGATTATCAATTTAGGTGAATGAAGAATTAATAAAGAATGTTCGAATTGGTTTTGCTCTTGATATAACTTCTGTTCCTTTAAAACGAATTCAGTATGATGCCCGGGATAACCTTCATGAGCGGTGAATATAAGAAAAGCCGTCCAATACATATGATAAGATGGATTAACTTCAATTCGGCTAGCAAAATTTCCTAAATACCAGTTATAACAAGTCCATTTTATTTTTTGCCTTGATTCTTTGTCATTTACTAGTTTGATAAAGATTTTTTCTTCTTTTGGCAAGATGTCTAGAAATAACTCTTTAGTTCTATTTCGGACGAGATCAAGTGCTTTCTTAAATAATTCAAATACTTTTTTTTCTGGAACTTTACGTCTTATACCATACTTATTCATTCGTTCTTCGAGACTTCCAGGACCAGGATATGCTTTGTCAAATTCATCTTTTAAACTCTTAATTTCTGACTCATTTACTGGTTTAAGAGGAACATCGTAAATTTGTAAAAATTGATCCTCAATAGGAATTTCGGTACTATTAAGAATTTCAATTGATGTTTTCATTGCAATTAATAACTTTTCTAAATACCGTTCGCGTTCCTTATTGTAACCTTGCGCTCCCAATTCGTTTAGTAAAGCATTGTTATCACTTAGTAACTTATTTAGCGATGATATTGACTCATTTTCAACAGTTTTTTTTATTTTTTCTGGACCAAAATAAAAATCAATATACCCTTTAATATGTTTGTCGATCCGGAGTGCTAAAAACAGAAAATCTTCTCCAAACTTGGATATCTTCACCATTAGTATCAGGTACCAAGAATTTCTTCATTCAAAAAGATATAAAAATTATTTTTTGATATTTATTTATTTTTGCAGAATTTAACTATTTTGATTTTATTATAGCAATGTAAATTGCCTTTAATAGAGTTACACCACCAAATCTGAGAAAGAGGTTAAATTAAGGTTGGTTAGCGTAATAGATTAGCCACTTTGCCATGGCTTGAAAGGATTCGTTTACATTTATATTCTCTTTAGACGAGGTGAAAACGCATTGATTGCATTTAGCTTGTAGAGCGTATTCATTTGCGATGTCGAACTCAACTTCGTGGTTTCCCAGGTCCCATTTCATACCCATGAGGATAATTGGGATAAACCCTGCTTTTTGACGAATAATTTTTAACCACACTGGAATGTCTCTAAAGGTATCGTAATCGGTTATATCAAAACAAATTAGTCCTCCGCTAGCGCCTTTACAGTAGTCTGGTAGGAGTTCTCGGAAGCGTTTTTCTCCCGCAAAATCCCATAATTGCATTTTTACAGATTCTCCGGTATCAAGCGTTTCAGATTTTGTATGAAATCCTGCGCCAATCGTCATTTTATAGCCTTCTTGAAATTTTCCTGTACAATATCGAGTTACCATGGCAGTTTTTCCCACCCCGCCTGCTCCCGCTACAATCACTTTAAAGATCCATGAACTCATCATGTCAAATTTCATGAATGTTTTTTTTTAAATATAATAAATAAGAATTTATTTTTATAATAATGCTAAACCGATGTACACTTTTTATAAAACTTAATATTTTTAAAATTATTTAAAACTAAAATAAAAAAAGGTTTTTATAAGATTTAGGTCTATTATTTTTTAGTATGGTATTTTTAAATGTTTTAATAATAAAGGTTGTGAAAAAAGAGTATTAAAGACGACGATATTTGTGCGATATGTAGTTTTCCAAAAGACCTATGTATATGCGATAGTTTAAGCGCAGATGAACAACAAATTATTATTTCTAACGCTCGCCGTAAATGGGGGCGTGTTGTTACCGTTATTACCTTCGAAGGAAATATAGATGCGAATTTAAAAGATATTCTTACGAAAGCTAAAAAGAAATGTGCTTCTGGAGGAACTGTTAGAGGAAACGAGATCGAACTTCAAGGCGAACATAAATTCAAACTGAAAAAATTTCTAATTGACTTAGGATTTCCTGAGGAAAACATTCTTCTTCAAGAACTGATGAGAAGGGACTAACAACAACAAATTAGAATAATAATCAAAACATCATCTGCTTCTCTTTAAATATCGTAATTTCAATAAAAAAGAAATTAGATTTCAATGACTACGATATTTTATAAGGTAATTTTTAGGGGGATAAAAGGAGATTCATCTGAATCCTATTCACTTACTTTTAAAAATATTATTCAAGACAAACCTATTAATATTCCCTCTCAATTTTTTTCTTCACTAAAGTTATTAAGTCAAAAACAACCAAGTGTAATAAATTTTCAAAATATTAGAGAAATAGTAAAAATTGGTGATCAAAACGTCAATTATGATTTTAATTATTATATCGTGGTCCTTTACACCAGTCTAGCAGATGGAAAAAAGGAAGGATTTTTAGTAGGAAATTTAAAAAAACTTGGTGATATTCTAATTGGAATTTGGCCATTTAACCAAGAGAACATTTCTATTTCTTCAGAACACTTTTTAAAACAACTAAATCTTTTAACTGACGGTAATAAATTTAAAGATATTTGCGTAATTTATTCCTAAATTTTGCCCGTTTGAAGATTAAAAGATTTAGAAGTAACTCTCTTCGTTTTCCTTTAAAAATTTCATAAGCTCTGCTTCATTTGGCATACCAAATCTCGCTCCGAGTTTCTGAATTTTTAAGGAAGCTGCTGCATTAGCGTATATACAAGATTTTTCTAAGTCCCACCCTTTTATCCAGTAAGCTAAAGAAAAAGCGCCGTTGAAAGTATCTCCAGCGCCAGTAGTATCTATTATATTTTTAATATCATAAGTGGGTATTCTTTTTTGAAATTCATTGGTTGTTATTAGTACTCCATTACTTCCTAATGTAATAATAACGATTGGAATCCCCTTTTTAACTAAGATCTCTGCTGCTTCTTCAGGTATATTGCTGTTTGTTATAGACTTCGCCCCTTCCTTATTTGGAAGCAAAATATCTGCGTTCATAAGTACTTCTCTTAAATTGTTCCAACCTCTTAGAGCGATTTGGGCTTCTAGATCTATACTGATTTTGACATTGTTTCGTTTCGCAATTTCGATGGCTTTTTCAGTGACTTTTTGATGAATAATTGTAGTATGAAGAAGTTTAGAATTTGAGATGTAAACCTCATCTAAATCATCGCACTCAATTTTAGTTGTTTGCATATGAGGGGATTGGATTATAGTCTTTTCTCCTTGAACAACGAATATGAAATTAACTGGTGTTTTTTTGTCTACTAATTTTTTAATATGGGTTGTATCTACACTTTCTTCGATGAAATCTCTAATTAAATAATCTCCGTAAAGATCACATCCAACAGCACCTATAAATCCACTTTTACCTCCTAGTCTTGCAGTGGCTACCAAATAGTTTGCTGTTACTCCTCCTGGGAAATAATTCTCGCTTAACGCATCAATTTTTTCGTCAGGTTGTGGAAAGTGTGGTATTTCAGTAACCCAATCTAAAACTATTTCTCCTAATCCAACAATATCAACTTGTTTCATGGTTTCTTACTTTATAGTAAATTTTTATTTAACATCAAGTTAAAGATTAGAAACCATAAATATTATAAAAAATATACTAAAAGATAAAAGATTTTAACCCATAATTTCGTTTATTGCGTTTTCTAAATCGTCCTCTATGTTAATATCTTGGAAATTTGAGGCAGTAATTTCGTAAGAGTCACTGTAATCACTAAACTTTACCTTTCCTTTAATCATAATATCTCTTCCAACGATTTCTGAAGAGAATTTCTCTAATAATTTTTCGTAATCAGGAGTGTCTTTAACTTTAGCAATTAGTTCAGCTTTACTACCCACTAGTTTTTCTGCTGCTTCTCCAATAAATGTAGCTCTAATTTTACCGCTTTCATCTTCGATAATATGGCTGATGATCATTGTCAGTTTGCTCTCTCCCTTTTGGTCACAAGTACAGTTGTCAATTTTTCTTCTACAATTAGTACACGCTTCATAGAATCTGATATTCTTTAACTCACTTGAAATTAAACCTTTAATTTCAAAAAAACCAGAAGATTGTATTGAATCTATTTCTGTAACATTATTTGAAAAGGAACTTTGTTTTTCTTTAGAAGAACTTTCAGCAAGTTTTAAATTTGGAATCTTTAAGTCTATTTTTTCGATATTAGAGTCAAAAGACACCGTTCCTTCATTTTTTTCCCAATAAGTACTAAATCGGAGTGAAATATTCTTTAGCGAAACACCTTCTCCGTTCTTTAAAGATTTCGATAGTTCTTCTGCTTTTTCTTTCCACACATTAATTCTTATGCTATCGGTATCGTCACTTACCGTAAAACTTAATAAAGATAACTCATCTCCTGATTTTGTCGTAACCTTTCTCAAGTCTTCTACTGTAGTAATAACTCCTTGGAATGAGGCATAATCCTTCTCCTGTTGAAGTTTTTCGATCTTATTTATAAATTTCTCTTCTATTTTCAGATCTTTATCTTTTTTCGTTATTTTCGTCCACGAAGTTGCATGGATATCTATTCTGCCTTCAGCGTAGTTGCTTTTTCTAGGATTTAAGTTAGTCAACGAAATATAATCACCAACTTCAACATTTTCGATTTTTACGATATCTTCGTTCCAAAAAGTAATTCTTACTGTGCCTGTTGAATCTCTTAGTAATATCGAGCTTACACTACCATTTTGACCATCTTTTCTAATGAAATCTTTTACGGGGTAACGAGTCATTACCTTTCCCTCCGTTGATATAGAACCTAAATCCTCGTTGATATCTTTTATTGTTACCAATTGTTCTTTAATTTTTGGGTATTTATTGTAATCAACATCCTCAGGAGCTAGGCTAATTTTGCTAAATCCTCCAACATGAATTTCCACATCGCCGTTTCTTCCACTTTTTGCGGTACCATTAAGAATTTTAACAATTTCGTTTCGTTCAAAGCGTTCGTCTTTAAAAATAGTCACTTGGTTATCCCATAAAGTAATTCTTATATCACCTGTATTATCATGCAATAAAAACGATCCTACATACCCAGTTTCCCCATTACTTTTTTTAAAACTATTAACCCTGTGTATTTCCTTAATTCTACCAACAATTACGATATTTTTCATGTTTACTGTAATATCAGATATGTTTAACTCAACTTCGTTGAGTAATTCTTGATTCTCACTTGCTACATCTACACCTAACTCTTTGGCAATCACAAATAAAGCTCCTTCTTCCGAGATTAATCCCTTCAGTTCTTCTTTTTTCTCTTCTACTAAAGTTTGAATCTCATTTTTAGATAATCCAGTTTCTTCTATAATTTTCTTAATATACGCTTCAGTTTTCATTTCTTTCACAATCAATATAGTTTTGTTTATTCAAAGATAAATTTAGAATTTATTCTTTAAAAATAAAATTATTTAATAATTAATTAATCAGTATTTTTAAAAAAAAAGAGTATTTCATATTGGTAATTTGTCAATGTTATTTTAATTCAAAATTAATATTTTTGTCGTAAATATGGAAAAATTTCGAATCATACCGGTAATTGACATCCTAAATTCTGAGGTAGTTCACGCTATTAAAGGTGAACGAGAGAAATATAAACCATTAAAGTCAATAATAATAAAAAATACTGACCCAATAGAAATAGTAAAGAATTTAAAACTTAAAACATCTCTTCAAGAAGTATATATTGCGGATTTAGATGCTATACTTAGAAGAGAACCCAATTTATCTTTATTAGCTAAAATTTTAAAAATTCCTGAAATAAAAGTTATGATTGATCCGGGTATTATCTTAACAAAAAACATATTAGAATACTCAACTTATGGCTTAAATTCATTAATTTTAGGATTAGAAACCATAAAAGACTTAAAAGTTATTTCAGATTGTTTAGAAATCATTGGATCACATAAAACAATTGTAAGCATAGATATGTACAAAGAAGTCATTCAAACAAATGTAAAAGAGATACAAAATCAGCATCCAATTGAAATTGTAAGAAAAATTGAAGAATTGGGCGTAAAAAAAATTATTTTACTTGATCTTTTTAAAGTAGGTCAAAAAATAGGCGGAATTCCACCCCTTTATCTAGAAATTAGGAAACAATTCAAAGGACAAATTCTAGTAGGAGGGGGTATTAAGGATATTAGAGACATTGAGGTGTATAAACAATGCAACTTCTCGGGAGTCCTAATAGGAACTGCATTACATGATGGGACTATAGAAATTGAAAAATTAAGGAAGATTAATTTAAATTAATCAATAAAAACCACACCAGAACCTGAAACATTTAAGGATTTCTTACACACGGGACAAGCATGCTTCATTCTAACCCAATCTGTAAAATGATCTTTGTGAGCCTTCGCTTCACAGATTGGACAACCCGCTACTTCATCGAAAATTTCAATATTCTTTCCACAAACAGCACATTTTGTTTTTGATGCAGTAGAAATCTTAATTACTTCTTTTTTTATGTCGAGCACAACATTTTCAGTATTTTCAGCGGTAGGGTTAATCTGTTTTAATTCAGTTTTAGTATCAACGCAAAAGATCGTTCCTTCACTATCGTCCTTCCGATTACCAATCCAAACTACTTTACCCTTGAAATAACTTGACCCTTCATTTTCTAAGGAAAGGTTTAATCTTCGATCTTCCATTACATAGGTTTGAATTACTTTAGTATATTTTAACCCATCTAAATTTGAGGATATTTGTTTAATCACATCAAATGGCTCTTTAAATACGTCATTTGTTATGTCTACTTTTGTGATTTCTTTCGGGGACATAATAAATTCATAATTTTTTTGATATTTAATAATAATTATTTAATTTAAATTTTTATATCACATTGTTCTTTATATATTTTGATGAAATTTCGTTTATCTTAAAACAAAAGAAATTTTATACCTTGAAGGATAAAATATCTATTAATAATTGAACCTCTTGACTATTATAATTTAATTTCTAATATTTAAATATTACACGAGTGATTATGCAAAAAAGAATTAAATTGCTGGTGAGCCCTAAATCCTTGGAAGAAGCTAAGGTAGTAGTTAAACATGAAGAAGTTGACTTTATAGATTGCAAAAATCCCCGTGAGGGGTCTCTTGGAGCAAATTTCCCATGGATTATAAACCAAATGAAAAATCTAATTCAGATTAATAGCTCTCAACTATTAAGTGCAACGATCGGAGATTTTCCTAATTTACCGGGCACCGCTTCCTTAGCTGCCCTCGGTGCGGCCGTAGCAGGGGCAGACATTATTAAAATAGGACTCAAAGGTCCATCGACAGAAAATGAATGTATTTTTTTAATGGATAAAGTAGTCAAAGCTGTAAAAGACTATAACAAAAATATAAAAATAGTTGCAGCAGGTTATGCTGATAAAATAAGAATGAAAAGTTCTCCCGATTTTTTATCTCTTCCTGTTATTGCAGCTAAATCAGGCGCTGACATCGTGATGCTTGACACTTATATTAAAGATGGAAAGGGATTATTTGATTTTCTTACTATTGAGCAATTAAAACTGTTTAGAGATACAGCAAAAGAATTAAATCTTGAGGTTGCACTGGCAGGAAATTTGAGGAAAGATTCACTTCCCCAAATAAAGGAAATCTGGCCAGATATAATTGGTGTTAGAAGCTTGGTTTGTGAAGGATACGATAGAATTAACGGAATGATTAAAGGAAATCTAATAGAAGAATTAAAAGCGGAGTTATATAGATAAGATTCTCGTGCTAGAATTTAAAAATAAAAATTTAAAAACCAGCTCCTTTTTAGTTCATTTTAATAAGGTTATTTTGGTTACAATGATAAATTCTTATTATGTATAGTAAAGAATTAGGAATAATTGGAACTGGGAAAATTGGATCTGCCTTATTAAGAAGGTTGATATCCACTAATACTATTGATAAAACCAACATTATTGCATATGATATAGACGATAATAAACGGAATAAATTATCCGAGGAATTTAATATCGAATACGCTGAAAGCAATGCGGAATTAGCAAAAACCGCTAAATATATCATAATTGCCGTCATACCCCAGGTAATAGATACAGTTTTAAAGGAAATCGAACCGATAATTACAAACGAACAAGTAATAATATCTATTGCTGCAGGAGTTTCTTTTAATCACATTAACAAAGTTATAAATCCAGAAATAGGATTAATAAGAATAATGACAAATACGCCCGTACTTGTAGGTGCTGCAGCTACCGCAATAGCCCATAACGAAAACATCAAAGATTATCAGCTTCAGTTTGTTAAAGGAATATTCAGTGCTGTGGGAATGGTAGTCGAATTAGAAGAAAGACACTTGGATGCGGTAACGGGTTTGTCTGGGAGCGGTCCAGCTTATATATTTATTATAATTGAAGCGTTAGCTGATGGTGGCGTTAAAATGGGATTACCTAGAGCCATCGCTTTAAAACTTGCCGCTCAGACCCTTTTAGGTTCTGCAAAACTTCTTTTAGAAACTGGTATACACCCCGCAGAACTGAAAGATATGGTAGCTACCCCAGGAGGAACCACCATAACTGCGATACATGAACTTGAGTCAGCAAAGATACGTGCAACTTTAATCAGAGCGGTGGAAGCCGCTACACTAAAATCAAAATCATTAAATTCGGCAAAAACAAATAATTATCAAGAATAATTTTTTTATCCTTCTCATGTCGAAATTGTTGTAGCTTGTTAAAAATGGTAAATATTTCCAAATTTGGAGAAGACTTTTTACTTTTAGCGCTCAGAATTGACAAACATATTAAGGGATATGTCGATTTTTATTTTGGTCCAGAAAGATTTAAAAATCTGGTTGATAATGAACTAATGTCATCGCCGTCCAAATTATTAAACGATTCCAACTCTTTAATAAAACTCTTGGATACACAAGGGTATGAAAAAGCACGGGAACATTACCTAGAAAAAATGCTAATAGCAATGAAAACTACCATCCAAAATTTGATGGGAATCGAGTTTTCAATAGAGGATCAATTTTTAAGGCTTTACGATGTGGCTTTGAAACCTTTAAATGAAGCTGAATTTGAGAACCTACAAGAAGAATTCAATAAAGCTTATGGAGGAAGTGAAGGTTTAGGAGTACGCATGAATTCCTTGAGAGTTAAGAGAAAAGTTCCCGAAGCACAAGCTTATAAAATGTTCAAAAAAGCGCTTGAGATAGTTAAAAAACGAACTGAAGTTTTATTTCCAAATATGTTGCCTAGAAAAGAAAGAATTTTAATAGAATTAGTAAAAAATAACAATTTAGATGATAAAATAAAATGGAACTACTATAATTGGTACCTGGGTAATTTTATTAGTCGAATAGAGATGAACCCTAGCTATGGTGTCTATTGGACTAGTTTACTCTCCAGTGCTGCTCATGAAGGATACCCTGGTCATCATACACAATTCGTTATGAATGAAAAAAAGTTATACCACGAATTAAACCATTATGAGCAGTCAATTTTAATTTTTTTAAGTCCAAAATTAATAATTTCTGAGGGTATTGCCGATCTAGCTTTAAACATTCTTTTTTCAAGTCGGGAAGCTGTGGAAATTAGTCTAAAAGAATTCTGCCCCGATTCATCAAAAGAAGATTCACTTGAACTATTAGAGGCTCAAAATAAAATTAGAGGAAAACTTTCGTTATTTTGGTATAATTTTGCGTATCATGCACTTATAAATAAGTATAGCGATAAGGAATTAACCCAATATGGGTCTAATTTTGATATTTTTAGTGAAGATGATATTAAAAATCAAATAAAACGATTTTCTAATCCTATTTATTCAAAAAATGCGTTTACTTATAACCTTGGAAGTAAGATAATAAAACATAAATATGGCGAAATACCCTCAGTTAAAAATTTTCAATATCTGCTCGTAAATCCAATTCTACCTTCCGATTTAATATAGGCTTTTACTAATTTGTAGATAGAAAATCTTTTCAAACAAATTCGGAGTTTAAATATTTTTTTTTTGATCAGATAATAAGTGATGGTTTTAACTAGATTACTTAAATTCTCACATGAAAAAGAAAAATGAGTTTAAATCTTTACAATTATTAAATGGAGGGAGTAAAATGCCTGGTGAAACTGGGATAGCCCCATAATTTGCTGCTTTTTATAAGAGCACTTTAAAATTGTGCTTTTATAAAAGCGTCATATATTTACTGTTCTTTTTTCTTTAAATTTTATCGTCTGTCCATTATTAATACTTAATTTAAAAGTTTTTATTTCAGGTTTAAATGTGTTATAGATTTCAAACACTTCCTTTTCTTTTTTTTTTTCACAAAAGGCATAAACGGAGCGACCTAATTGATTCATACTCGCTCCTGCTATATTCAATTTCCATAAATCGTCTAATAATTCCTTAGTTTTTTCTAAATTTAAAACATCCATAATATGTGTGCTTTCTACAAATTGGAATGAAACTTTTACAAAGTTCTTGTAATTAGGTTCTAATAATAATTTGTTTAAAGCAATCTTACCGGCTCGTTTTATTTCTGAACTTAAATTTACATCTGATAAAACTGATTTGGTTTTTATTGCTCCAAATGAGCCACAAATAACGAAAAGATCGTTTGGACTTTTTAAACGCTCGTAGTTACAAGGATAACCAGGTTCCTTTAAAACGCACAAGCCTCCTCCTAATTGACCACAAACGGTCCCTAATCCTGTTTTATTAACAACTTCGGCAATGTGAGCTATCCTACCGCTTTCTAAATAGGTCAAGTTTAGGGTCAATAATTTATTCATACCAAAAATCGTTCCTAATGCTCCTGAACCACTTGCTCCGTACCCACAACCAACAGGCAAATCAAAAAAGTGTTCTATTTTTGCGTTGATGGGGTAATCAATCAGTTTTTTAATATAATTGAATATGAAATGAGTTGTTTCCGCTTCAGTATCTAATTTTTCTTCGTTAATATAAATCGTACAAGAACTCTCTTCTTCTTTTTTAAGCTTTTTATAGGATATCACTGTTTTTCCTACTCCGCTTACGTTAAATCCAGCTCCTCGAGAGCCAATTCTTTCCGGATTTTCGATTGGAATCCCGTTTTCTTTATCTACAATTTCAAAAAATCCCGAAATGCGATGGGGGACTTCAACAATTATTTTATTCTTAACACTTACCATATCCCGTAAAGTTTTACTTTTATCAAATTAATTATATGTATAATTAAAAAATAAAAGTCAATTATAGTTTATTATGACAAAGAATATTGTGATAAAGTTTGGGGGCTCTCTTCTCTTTTCTGAAGGGGGAATTATAAATTATGAAAAAGTCACTGAATTCTGCAATATAATAAAACTTAACATGGATTACGATTCAATCGTTGTTGTATGCGGAGGGGGAACCGTCGCTAGACAATACATTAAAGCAATAAGAGAATTTACTGAGAACGAGGTATTATGTGATTTGATAGGAATTGATGTTTCCCGTATTAACTCTCAATTAATTATTACCAAAATGAAAGAATTAGCTTTTCCTCAAGTGCCAAAATCATTCGAAGAACTATCGATCGCTATTAGGTCACATAAAATTGTTGTAATGGGGGGTTTACAACCGGGACAATCAACTACATCAGTAGCTATAACGGTAGCAGAATATATAAAAGCAGAAAGATTAGTTATCCTTACGGATGTTGACGGCATATATGATAAAGATCCAAATCTTTATAAAGATGCAAAGTTAATAGAAAATATTTCGTATGATTCCTTACAAAAATTAATTTTAGAATCCTCAATTGATACACAAGCAGCAGCTGGAGAATATCGTATTTTTGATGCCGTGTCTTTACAAATTTTAAAAAGAAGTAGAGTGAATGTATTTGTAATATCAGGGAAGAAACTAACTCAATTCAATAAATTATGGAATAACGAAAAAGAGATTATTGGCACAATTATATCAAAATAGGATTTTAAATAATAAAATATTAAAATTTGCATCAATTTACTAACATAGCAAACAACTTTTAAAATAAGAGAAAAAAGAATGTCTCAAGCTACTTGGAAAGATCAAATTAAAAAGAAGTGGGGACCACACAGTCATTGTCCAATCTGTGGAAAAGCAATGCCGACAGATAAACAGTTTTGTAGTCAAAATTGTAAAGATAACTATCATGGAACCAAAAAAAAGCAGAAGAAAAAGAGCAGAATTCAAATGCTATTTATGGTAGGTATGATGGCTGTTTTATTCGTGTTTCTGTTCTTTTTTTCAGGCCCCTAATATCAACAAAACTATTGTTATTTTGATCAATTTAAATCACAACATATAAATCTTAAAAATAAAATTAGAGTCAAAATCTTTCAGAATTCAAAGCAGGGATAACCAAGTTGGTCAACGGTGCCGGACTTTTGTGAGAATTGTTCTCACAACACGGATTCAAGATCAATATTAAATATTTCCGTTGATTAACGGAGTTTCTGATGAGATATCCGGTGAGATAGCTCTACGTGGGTTCGAGTCCCACTCCCTGTATTTCTTGCTTTAACATTTATGAGTAATTAGTTAATTGTTGCCATTTTTCGGTATGTCTTTTAATACCTCATTTAAAAAAAGTATTAAGGGCTTAGAAACCTCTTGATCGTCGCTTACAGATTTTAAAAATAGCAATAATAATACAGGGGCGTTAAAAAAGGAAGACATCTTTTCAACAATAATATTACTTAATATTTTTTGTTGAACTCCAAATAATTGATGAGTAGCTGCCGATACTTTCATTCCTTCAATTGAAGGGGGGATTCCTAAAGTTACATTTCCTATACCCATAGTTTCTTGGTCAGAAATAAGTACTAGATAACTTTTATGCAGTGTAAAGATTGAAATATGAATCTTAATTTTATCCAACTGCTTTGATCTTTCGATAATAGCCTTCATTTTTCGAAATAATATGTTAGGACTTTTTAAATTAGGTTTATAATCTCAATTCATTTATGGCTTCATTTACTCCATAATTCTCGTGAACGATTAAATAAAGTGCTTTCACAACCTTCCTAGGGTTTTCCGCTTGAAAAACGTTTCTCCCATACGCAACTCCTGCACCACCAACATCTATAGATTGTTTTGTTATTTCTAAAAGATCCTTAATACCTGCCTTCACGCCTCCCGCAATAATTACTGGGGCCATACATCCGTCAACAACTTCTTTGAAAGAATCAGGATCTCCTGTCCAATTGGTCTTTACAATATCTGCCCCGAGTTCAGCAGCAACTCTTGCAGCAATTTTAACAACCTTAGCATCGTGTTCGTCTTCGACATTTTCACCCCGGGGATACATCATAGCTATAAGGGGCATCCCGAATTCTCGGCATTCTCGCGAAACTTTTCCTAATATTTCCAACATTTCTGGATCTGATTTTGTTCCAATGTTGATGTGCAAAGAGACGCCATCAGCTCCTAACTTAACAGCTTCTAATACATCGTTGACTAATACTTTGTAGTTTGATTCCGGACTTAATGAAGTTGAACCTGAAAGGTGCAAAATCAGGCCAATATCTGGACCATATCCTCTGTGGGCATAAAGTGGAATTCCTATATGACCTAAAACTGCATTTGCGCCTCCTAAAGCAACCTTGTTAACCATATCTCCTAAATCTCTATCAATTCCTTTAATTGGTCCTTCAGTTAACCCATGATCCATAGGAATTATGATTGTCCTTCTAGTTTCCCTGTTGAAAATCCTTTCTAATCTAATTCTTTTACCTATATAACCAGAAATCGATTACTCACCTATAAAACAATGTCTTTATTATGTAAATTAACTTTAAAATTATATAATATAGTATAGAGCATATTTTTAATTCTTTTATAAAATTTTGATCTTTGATTTTTAATGTCTGAATCAAGTGAGAGCTTTCCTATTGATGAAAGTGGAATAATTAAAAGCTGTTACAATTGTAATCTTCAAATTGTTGACGCAAGTCAGAAGATTTGTCACAATTGCAATACTATTCTAAATCCAAACGATTTAATGTGGAAAAACAGCTTTTTTTCTTTTCTCTGCATATTATGTATACTACCTATTCTTATCGCAGTTATTTCTAGCTTAATATCAAATTTGTAACAGAAAGAATTAGCCGTTTTTAAAAAAACGAGGATATTTACTTAGGAGAAAAAACTACATCTGAAATTCGTTGCCTACGTATGTCGAAATCATGATCAAGATGAAGTGTAATACAATGTTGATCTTTTTTCTTAGAATTTTTGTGGACATAACTTATGGGAACAATTGGTAATTCAGACTTTAAAACAAAATTTCTAGGGATGGGTACAACAATTATTTCCTTACATCGCTCACAATTAACTAAAACGACCTTGTTTTTTACAGTCTCAAGCTTCTTCATTTGTGTTACTAAGTCGGGGGAAAGGCCAGGAGAACTAATCGTTATTTTACCTTTTTGTTTCGGTGATTCGGGAACTAATGGGATATCCAATTCGAAATCTTCTTCAATTGAGAAACTTTTTTTAGTCATTTTAACAGAATCTTTTTTTGTTTTTACTACTTTTGTTTGCTCTTTACTTGTACTGCTAAATTGTTTTTTGGACGATTTATCCTCTGATTTGTGCTTATCCTTTTTGTTTTCTGATGAACTTTTACCTGGATTCTCCAATACTCTCACTAAACTTGGTAATTTATTTTAACTCTATGTGAATATATCTAATGAAATTTTATTGAAATTGATGTTAAAATCGAGAATAAAATTATACTCCAAATATTTGCCTTAATTCAGCGTAGATTTTTGAAAGCTCCGAAATGATAGGTGTATTATTTTGTTGAAGATAGTAATTGATGTATCCTGGTAATCCCTCACCATCCTTAATCCATTCTAAGAAGGATTGGACATCCCCTTTCAATTGTTGATCGATGTTCGCTCCAGCTGAGGCAGAGGGTTTGCTTGCACTTCCTAATTGAGCATTACCTGCCAGGTAGGTTTCTTTTGAACTTAGTTGCGAAAGTGATCTCGCTACATCCATCGTTGCTCCCATAGCTTCGCCGTCAGGTTCAAGATAAACAAGTAACTTATGTTCTTCATCCTTTGCTCCAATGATGTGGCCTTCACCTTTAATTGAAGTCGCTACCAATCTTTCCGAAGTACATTGAAGAACAGAATATTTTACGCCTGAAATCATGATAAATTGAGCTGTCAAACTATTCCAACTTGAGATCACTCTACTAATGTCAGCACTAACATCCCAATTATCTGTTGAGTAAAGAATTGTATCTCTTCCTTGAACTACCACAGCAGCAATAATACTGGGATCTCCTTGTAATAAATTGTTAATAACAGTGGCTGGATCAGTGGGCATTTTTTTTTCCAATTTTTTAGTATTAATTAACCTATAGTGTAAAAATAATAATAATATTAGTATAAATATAATTATAAAATTTGTATTAAAAATTTGTGGGTACGGATTTATTCTTCTTTTGAGGTCTTTATGTTTATTCTCCCAAACTTAGGTTTATATTGAGACTTATTGATTTCAGAGCCTAAATTATCCTTTTTAATTGATTTCTTTTTCAAAGTTAATTTATCACTAGCAAATAAAAAATGCTCTAAATCGCCTTTTTTTTGTTCTTTTAAGTGATCTTGGAGCGACGTTTCTTTTTTGAAAATCTTTCCACACACAGGACAATTAAAATATGGGTCTTCTAAAAGACCTTTAGGCGATTTAACTACGATTGGAAATTGTTTCTTCTTGTTTGATAGCACACGATCTTTCCGACAATAATGCCTTTGCAATTTTCCATAAGGTGGATACTCAAAAAAAATTTTGCTTCCGTGAGTACACTCCCAATACAACACATCTGCACCACATTTTTTACAAGAAGTCTGAAAAGATCGTAGATAACAATGCTTCCCGTGGCTTTTATAATAATGTCGCATTATATAAGTAGAAAATTCCATCTTATTAAAAATTTTTGGTGAAATGTCGTACGCTAAAAATTGTAAATGTGAATTTTATTAACTGATAAATCCATAAAACGCAAACATTTAAAAGTATGATTTTAATTATAGAAATTAAGGATTTGAAATAAGTGTGGGTATAAGTAATTGGATCTTTCAATGCCTCAAAATAATTTAAATTTATGCCCAGAATGTGGGAATACTAATCTAGTATCTGACAATGCTCGCGGCGAAATTATATGCAATGTATGTGGTCTAGTTTTAAGCCAAAAAATCATTGATTCTGGTCCAGAATGGCGAGCTTTTTCCTCAGAAGAAGCTAATAGAAAAGTTAGAGTAGGAGCACCAACAACTTTAACACTGCACGATAAAGGATTAAGCACAATGATTGGATGGAAAAATAAGGACGCCTTTGGCAAAAGTATAAGCCCAAAAATGAAAGCTGAGGTATACCGTTTAAGGAAATGGCATGTAAGAACGAGAACAAATAAATCAATAGATCGAAATTTAGCCTACGCGATGAACGAATTAGATCGCTTTTCTTCGCAAATGAATGTGTCAAGAGAATTAAAAGAATCCGCAGCTCATATTTATAGAAAAATGGTTCATAAAAACCTAATACGAGGAAGATCTATCGAAGCAATGCTTATAGCTTCAATTTATTTATCTTGCAGATTAAATTCTATTCCCAAAACTCTTGATGATTTTATTGAATTTGCTCTCGTTGATAAAAAAAAAATTGCTCGATGTTATAGGCTTATTTTAAACGAATTAAAAATTAATATTCAAGTTTCTTCCCCAATAAATTTTATCCCACGATTTTGTGCTGAACTAAACCTTTCAGGGAGAACTCAAAACCGGGCTGCAGAGCTATTAAAATTAGCTAAGAAATATCACATTACAGCTGGAAAAGCACCCACTGGTTTAGCGGGAGCTGCGTTGTATGTAGCAGCAATACAAGAGGGAGAACGCCGAACTCAAAAAGAAATCTCACTAGCAGCAGGAGTCACGGAGGCTACAATACGAAATAGATATAAAGAAATAGTCAATCATTTAAAATTTGATTTAAATTCGTAAAAAGTCTTTAGAAGTGATTTTCTTCTAAATAGAAGTAAAATTATCGAACTTTTATTCTTTTTATTACATCTGGGCGTTTTTTATATAAGATGCGAAATCCACAGTGAGAACATTTAATTCCAGGTAGAGCGTTTAATTCTTTTTTAGAGACCTCTTTCCCACAACTTTTTCTAGCACATACATATTTCATACTTTAAGAAATGAACTAAGGTTAAAATATTTTTCGCAAATAATTTAGAAAGCTAGTAGAATTCCGATACACATTAACAAATTAAGGAAAATAATTAGAATTAAATATATAACGACTTTCTCTTATCCTCAGTATCTACGAATTCAAATGTGTTTAGATCTTTTTCGAGTTGGTCTCTTTTATTTTGAAGGTTTTTTGTAATATCATCAATGTTCTCGAGAGAGTATTTCTTTTTAATTGGTAATGTAAACGATTTCTTCAGCATTTCCAAAAGAGTTATTGAGGCTCTTAAATCGGTAATATCTTCATTTACCATGGCAATATTATCTGTTTCCGCTAAAAGAACGATACCATCTAAATTGAACCTTGCCTTTGCTAATGTAGGGATTAAACCATTAGCACCGATAATTACACCCTTCTGGATTTTCATGCAGTCGTTTTTCTTTAAAAAATTTACCAGCAATTCTCGATTAGTTGAACTTGCATAAATTTTAGGAATATTTCCATTTATTTTACGACTATTAACTGGATACGCCCCTAAAGCGATAATTAAATTTATTTTACATTGAAATATTATTTCCGTAAGAAAGTTTGAAATTCTATATATCCCTTTAGGTGTTAAACTTTGCGCATCAGCAGTGATTAAAAAAATATCTCTCTTTCGATTTGGATCTTTCCAATATAATATCTCCGCTTTGGGAGCGGATAATAGACTATCGTCAACTATAGCTCCTGCGGGATAGTCGTCAAAGATAAAATCCATAAAGTTCTTAGCATCAAGTTGACCAATTAAAGAATCTATTGCGAATTTTCCAACATCTGCTATTCCCGGCATCCCTAAAATACATATCGGGTCTACAAAATCATCCTCATTAAAATCAATATGTTTGATTACCCTTATCCCATCCTCAGTCACTTTTTATACACTCAGTACTATTTTTTCGATATTATTAAAGTCATAATTATTTCTTTAAAATCAATGTGTTATCCTAATAGACACGTAATTTATTGTAAAAGTAATATAATCATAATATCACAAAAAATTTATTTTCTAAAGTATCATTAAATGTATCGAATTTCGTACCGACTATTTTAAAAATTATTTAAATCCTAGAGAATTGACCGATCCAAAATATAAATGCATGAAATGTGGAACTTGCTGTTTTATCAATCTCAGTTTTTCTAATGAGGAATATTTAAAAAGAATTCCATTATATCCTGAAGAGGTTGACAGATTAATAGAAATTGCCAAAAAAAGACAAATTCCTCTGAAAGTTAAAGAAGATCTTGTTTTTCCCGATATTTTAAATAAAAAAATACTTGTTTTAACATATCGATTTCTATTAAATGAAAATGGTCATTGTGTTTTTTATGATCCCAAGATAGGATGTACTGTCCATGAAATCAAACCTTTTGCGTGTCAAGCATATCCATTAGCATTAAAAAGGATCGATGCCTTTAATTTAGAAATGATTATTGACTCAACTTGCAATTGGGTAGAAGAACATCATAACAGACTAAAAAATATAGACTTTGATAAGATGAAAATAATTTTTAGTGAAGGATTTAAAAATGCAGAGGCTTTTCTTAAAAAAAATAAAAAGTTACAATTACAAATTAGAAGATTGGAAGCTGAAAATAAAATTAAGATCGCTCGTCAAATTTCAATCGAAGACTATAGTGAAGCGCTAAATAAATGGAAACGTAAGGAAATTAGGAGTAGCTAAATATACTAATCATCTTTCTTTTTTAATAACCATCCATCTAAATTTGATTTATTAGGTGTATATTTTAATATGTTTTCCGAAACCTTGTAATTCTTCTCTATAAACTTCTCTAATTCTTTTTGGTTGTAATTATAATTGTCTTTCAAAATATGCTTGTGTTAATCAATCAGCTGATATAATAATTCTCGGTTTTCAATATCATCCAAAAGAGCTTTTTTAGCAATATTTAAGGAATAGAAGAAATTTTCTCTTAGATCACCATCATAACCGATAAATCTAGCAAATGTTTTAGGATCCATAATTTTTACATTTTCCACATAAGGAACTTCTTCAGGAGGATCCTGAGGTTGATTACAATGAGTAGGAACTAAAATATTTAAAGGAAAATCAATCTATAGGTATACTAATTTTAAACAATCTATTATCTATTCTAAACTGCTATTTGAATACTAATAGTTTGGTTTGATTACTTTAATGAAAATTTTATATGATTGATAACTAACTTAGTTATATGTTCATCAATATTCAATATTAATTATGAGAAAATTTATATCTTTACTCTCAGGTGGCTTAGATAGCCCAATTGCAGCGTATGCAATGATAAAACGGGGTTTTACTCCTATATTTCTCTCGTTTTTAACTTCAGACGATTACGAAGAATCGATGAAAAAAAAAGTCAAAGAAATTGTAAAAATTTTATCAACATTTACAGACGATAAATTGAAAATATATTTCATTAACCACGACAATAACTTGGAAGGTTTCAAACAAAACTGCGACAGAAAATTAACTTGCATTTTATGTAAACGATTAATGCTTAGAATTGCTAAACAATTAGGAAAAATTGAAGATGTTAACATAATAGTTACTGGAGATATTCTGGGAGAACAAGCTAGTCAGACTTTAGACAATTTGTATTCTTATAATAATGTAATTCAAGATATTATTATGTTAAGACCCCTTATAGGATGCGATAAACAAGAAGTAATCAATATTAATAAGCAAATTGGGTTATATAATACCACTTCAATCGCTTCGGCTGGGTGTAATTTTAATCCTCAATACCCTGAAACTCATGCGAAGTTGTTTGAAGTAGAAAATTCAGAATCAAAAGTCAACATCACTAAGCTAGTTGAAAATTCAATCAGGAATGCCGAGATATTAAAATTTTAAGTTTAAGTCTTCAACTAACTTATTAAAATCTCCATCATCTAAATTTAGCTCATTAAAATCTCCTAAACCCTCACAAATTGCCTGAGCTACTAAGTGTTTACAAAAGTCTCTCTTTCTTTGTACCACTACATTTTTATAAAAATCTTGACAGGAGCAATATAATCTCGGATATATTAAATGTTCACAACCTTCACCTAAAGCGACCCAAATAACTCGATTAGAAGGTTTATATATGTACTTAGTTACTCCCTTTTTTACAACTTCTAAAACTTTATCAACCTTATCCGGAAAAACGCTATCCACAAAACTAATTAACTCGTCATCGATAACATTCTTATTTTTAGCCTTTGAATAAACATCAAATAATAAATCTTTAGACATTTGATTATCATATAGTAATTATAATAGATAAATAAAAAGGATTCAAAGTTTGTATAACATTTTATTTTTCCCAACAAGATATTATCCTGCAATTTCGGGAGCAGAATTTTATATCCAAAGTATCGCAGAAATACTCTCTTCAAAGTACAACTATAGGGTCTCTGTCTATACTTCCACTGCAATTGATTTTAAAGGTTTAAGGGAACCAAATGGTAGAATTATTAAAAGCGGAGATAAATACTACGATCACGTAAATAATTTAAAAATCACGCGTTTTCCTGTTAAATATAGTGGACCATTCGATGAGAAAATTAAATTTTTAAAAAAAATCCCATCTTACATGGATTTAGAATTATCTGACAAGTGTTTAACTGAATATTTAAAAAATGGTCCCTACTTGGAAAAACTTCTTGAAGCTATGGAGCATCTTGTTAAAAATTCATTCGATCTAATTCATACAAGCTTTTTTCCCTATTTCAATACGATTATAACCCTAATGCTAGGAAAACTTACTAATAGACCAACTGTTTGTACTCCCTTTTTTCATTTCTCAAATCCAAGATATCTTAACAAACACTTTTTCGAACCGTTGCTGAAGTTTGATAAGATTATCGCTTGTACTCATCTTGAAAAGAAAATATTACAAGAAAAGCTGAGCATTCCAGAAGAAAAAATAAAAGTTATATCTATGGGCGTAGATTACAAGCAGTTTATTTTACCAGAGAAACAAGTTTCTAATAGATTTAACTTTAAACAAAAGTACTTTAAACCAAATGAAAAGAATTACAGGATGGTGCTATTCTGCGGATATAAAAACTATGAGAAAGGGGCAATTTCAATTTTAAAAGCAATTCCCTACATCTTAAAAAAATACAAAAAAGTCTATTTTGTCTTTATTGGACCACCAACTCTTGCGTTTAATAGAGAACTCTCAAAAATTCAGAAAACTATCGAGCCTCGAGTTATAAACTTAACCCCTGATAATTTGAAAGGATATTATGATATAAAAAAAATTGCAGCTTTTAACGAAACAGACATATATTTGATGCCAAGCCGAAGTGATGCGTATGGTATTGCTTTTCTGGAAGCTTGGGCTTCTGCCAAACCCGTTATCGGTGCAGACATTGGGGCGACGCCAGAAGTTATCAGAGACAAAATTGACGGATTACTTGTAAGGTTTGACGATCATGTTGACATCGCTGATAAAGTCGTAATGTTATTAAAAAAAAAGCGATTAAGCAGAAAATTAGGATTAGAAGGTAGAAATAAAGTCCATGAGAAATTTTCTTGGGACATTGTAGCAAAAAAAACCCACGAAACATATCAAGAATTAATTTTAACTAATGGTGGTTAAATTGAAAAAGATATCCGGGAATCCCTATTTAAACAAAAAAGAAGGAGCACTGCTTATTGATAAAGTTTTACTTGATGAAATTTTAAAAACTAATTCTACTCCCCTCATTATTTTTTTAGAAAATAGGGTTAGAAATAATGTAAACACCTTTCTTAAAGTCTTTAAATCTGTTTTTGATAATTTTCAATGTTTTTATTCGTTCAAGGCCAATTTCCTTCCTGAAATTTGTAATATTGTTCAATCAGAAGGAATAGGCGCTGAATTAATTGGACTACCTGAATTAAAGTTAGCCTTAAAATTACAGTTTCCTCCAGATAAGATAATTGTCGGCGGTCCATATTTGCCTCAAGAGCTTATCGAAAAATGCGTTCAAGAAAAAATCAAAGAAATTGTCGTATATAATATGAATGATTTAATTAGAATCAACGCTATGGCTGAAGGATATCAAGTAGTTCAAGATATTTGTCTAAGAATTAATACTCAAAAATATGGAACTAAATTAGGTATTACTTTAAACCAAATAAATGTAAATAAATTAAAAGTAATTATTAATGAATGTGAAAACCTTAGAATTACAACTTTATTATCTCATTATTCTACTCAGATGAATAACTTTAATCTTTTTATAAAAAATGTAGAAATTGTTTTGGATAGTACTAAAATTTTGTTCGATGCTGGAATTAATATCGAAAACATAAATTTAGGAGGAGGATTTCCTGAAGCAGTAATAATGCCAGAAAATCAGTTGAAAGAGCTAGCTTCAAAAATACATTCGCTTGTAAGTAATTTTGAGATCAGTTTTAAAAACATCTATTTTGAGCCAGGACGTTATCTGGTTGGGGATGCAGGCTTGCTCATTGCTAAAATTATCAAAGTAACTGATGATAGATGGATTTTTTTAAACGTAGGTAATCACATCTGTCCTAAATTTTCAAAATCCTCTATGAGATTTTATAATGCTACAAGAATTGAGGAACCACATAAATTTAAAACTTCAATAGCAGGTATTATTCCTACCGATCAAGATGTGTTAGCTAAAGATTATTTTTTTACCCTCGACCTAAAAGAAGGAGATCTGGTGGTTATTACAAATGTAGGAGCCTACAATCTGACTTTTTCTAATAGGTTCCCTTATGTCC
>JAGXOB010000189.1 GCA_019894735.1 Promethearchaeota archaeon
GGATCTTTATTAAACGCAGCGTTTACATCAGAAACAAAGAAATCTAAAATCGCTTGGAGATAATGGTTTGTCGCTTCATAATTTAAATCTTCTGTTTTAAAATTTAATTTAAGCATACAATCCGTGCATTGAGCGTGCCTATTTTTCTCTTTCGATCCCATTTTTTTTCCGCAAGAAAGACACCTAACGAATTCGTCCATATCCATCAAATCATCTCTTAAGCTTTTATACGGAAATTTATTCACTCAGAACAAAATAAATAATCTCCGATCTTAAATAATGCTTGTAGTAATATATTATTAGTGTAATCAAGAAGAAAAACCATTACACTGAAACTCAAAAATTTACTAAATATATAAATAAAAGTTTCTTCACTTCACTATTAGAAAGAATTAACTAAGTTTTGAGATAGACTCTATTAGTTATTCCACGCGTGGTATATTTTAATGATTTCTGACGATCACAAACCAGAAAAGATCAAGACACAATTTGAGATCTTTATGGAAATTGTCAACGATCTGGTAGTTATCATCGATCAGAATGAAGACTTCAGCATTAACCTTATAAACAAATGCCTGTTGCTAGAAAAATTAGGTTATTCTGATATAGAATTAACCGGAAAACCTTTCATGCAAATAATCTCTTCTGATGATTTCAAAAGAGCGGAAAAATTTCTAAAAAAAGGAGTTGATACATTTGGAAGCTCCCAAGAATTAAAGCTCTCTTCAGTGAAAAAGGAAATTATCTGGGCGGAAATTAAGGCTAAGAAATTTATTGACGAAAATAATAAGAAAAAAATCTTACTTATTCTTAAGGATATCTCAAAACAAAAGAAAATCGAAGTAAATTTAAAAGATTCAGATGATCGGTTTAAGAAAATAACAGAAACAATCCCTGAAATTCGTTTTTGGAAACTTTTCAATCCAAAAAAATACGAAGAAGCGTTGCAGAGCTCGTACGAAATGCTTCAAATGGTAATGGAAAATATACCTCAATACATTATATGGAAGGACACTGATTTAAGCTACCTAGGGTGTAATGATAACTATGCAAATTTAATTGAAATTGAACATTCTGAGAACATAATTGACAAAACAGATGAAGAATTGTTTTGGGATAAAAATCAAATAGAACATAATCGGAAACAAGAAATTCAAGTTATTGAATCAAACAAAGCAGTTTTTCATAGCGTAGAAACTTGGACTCTCAAAAATGGCGAAATTATCTGGATAGATGTAAATAGAATTCCCTTATTAAATTCTGACGGTAAAGTCGCAGGACTTCTAATAACTTTCGAAGATATCACCGAAAGAAAGAACGCTGAAGAAATTTTACGCATACAACATAATAAACTTAAAAATTCGGAAGAAAAACTTAGAGATCTATTAGAGACGTCCACTATTGGAGTTTTTGAAATTGAATTAGAGAACAATAGCATCTCATATCTTAATCCTAAATTATTAGAATTCATAGGATATCAAGATGTCAGCATCGTTAATGAAATCCTTTTAAATGAGATTATTCATCCAGACGATTTAAAGAAGTTATTAAATTCCGAAGAAGGGAAGGAGATAGAATTCAGAATTGTTACCAAACTAGGAAAGATCAAATGGCTTCAAGGAGAAAGATTGAACCAATACAACGAAAGACATAAATTAATTAGTTTTAGGTTATGGTTGGAAGACGTAACTGAAAAAAAAATGTACGAAGAATTAATTTACGAGCTCAATATTAACTTCCTCAACTATACCACGGACACTCGACAAAATATTGAATTACTTCTAAAGACGTGTCAAAAACTTCTTAATGGCGCTTTTGTTCTCTATATTAATAAAAGTATTATCGACGAGGAAGAACAATACAGAGTCATGTCGAATAAAGGAGACGTGAAAATTTACCCTGCTGAACAATTTAAACGCGAATTATTCGTAAGTCAAGTTTTTCACGAAAACCACGATTTTACTCAAGAATTTTATGATATCGATAAATCGGAATATGCAAAAACAGACAATTTCATTATAGAACATAAAATTAAAGCCTGCTATGGAAAATTAATTTTATCAGGAAACGATTTAGACGATTTATTATGCGTTTTGTTTACCGAAAATCCTACCATTTCAAACCAAAACAAGCTAGTTCTGTTCTTAATATGCGATGCTCTCGAAATTGAACAAAGACGATGGAGATCTCAACAACATTTAGAAGAGCAAAATAAAATGTTAAGTGAGATTAACAAATTAAAAAGCGATCTATTTTCAAGAACGTCGCACGAACTAAAAACACCCTTAATATCCATTAAGGGATTCACAGACTTGTTAATAGAAATACATTCTGATAAGTTTGACGAGGAAGTCAAATCAATTTTAGAAGAAATAAAATACGGAAGTAAAAGACTTGAAGAATACATTAATTCACTCTTAGAAAGTTCGCAATTGGAACAAGGACGATTAAAATTAAAAAAGGAAAAGGAAGACCTAACCTTATTAATTAACTCCTGCGTAAGAGAATTACAAGGAATTGCTAAATTGAGAGAACAGAAGATTAAAGTCAATATCAAAGCGAAAATCTTTACAGAATTTGATAAAGAGAAAATTTACGAAGTCATAACAAACCTATTAATCAACGCGATAAAATACACTCCCGTTGGAGGGCACATCACAATAGATTCCAAACAAAAAGATGGACATTATATTATATCGATAAAAGATACGGGTATAGGATTAACCCAAAAAGAGATTTCTCAACTCTTTACCCAATTTGGAAAAATTGAAAGATACGGACAAGGTTGGGAAGTAGGCACCGGAGGGACAGGATTAGGATTGTATATATCAAAGGAATTAATGGCTCTTCATGAAGGGAAAATATGGGTGGAGTCAGAAGGTCGAAACAAAGGGAGCACTTTTTTCTTTTGTTTACCAATAATAGAAAATTAAATGATGGACTCCACTTTTTTTAATAACTACTACTTATTTTCTTAATTAAATAGAAAAAAATTAATTAGAAGTTAAAACAATTGATTTTTTTTGTTGGTGTTGCTCATTAATAACGACGAAAACGATGGGGGATTCGAAACATTGGATGTAGTAAGGAGATATTTTAACAGAATTTTCACGATATTATCTAAGGATGTAAGAGAGCAGTTATCAGATTTAAATCTTTCAAAAGATGAAATTAAGGAAGTAAAAAAAGAACTGTCTTTTTTATCTGAGGAAAAACAGAAAGAATATTTAAAAGAACTTGCCAAGGATAATAAATAATCAAGTTTCTTCGGGGGTTTTTTCGTTAAGTGTGCAATCTTATATTTTATTAAAAAAAATGATCGAAAAGGGTAATCTATTTTTTTATTATATTATATTATGATTGTTTTATCATAACTTTTTGTTATATTTAATAAAAAAAGACTTTATTAAACTTCCTAACAACTTAGATGTAAAATGCTTAAAACGATAATTTAACAGTAAGTGTAATATAAATAATTTTTACAAAAGGTAATTGGGTGGAATTATATTGGAAAATCTAAAATCTGAGACAATTACTCAAGTTAATGATGATTTATCTAGATTATTAAGGGATGCCGGGTATTTAGAATTATGTGCGTGCATCCAATGTGGAACTTGTACTGGAAGCTGTCCAAGTGGAAGAAGAACCGCGCAACGAACAAGATCTTTGATGAAGAAAGTGCAATTAGGACTGAAAGAAGAAATCCTTTCAGATAAAGAACTCTGGTACTGTAGTACTTGTTATACATGCACGGAGAGATGCCCAAGGGGTGTACCCGTGACTGATGTTATAATTGCTCTTAGGAATTTAGCGGTTCAAGAAGGATATATGCAAGTACCTCATATTGCTCTTTGTAAAATGTTCTACAACACAGGACATGGCGTTCCGCTTAATGAGGAAAAATGGAAGAAACTTCGTGAATACCATAAGTTATCTGAGATTCCACCTACTACACATCAATATCCTGAAGCCGAAAAAGAAATACAAACTCTCCTTAAAAGTACGGAATTCGATAAGCTCACAGG
>JAGXOB010000190.1 GCA_019894735.1 Promethearchaeota archaeon
GGCTCAGACCTTGCGAGGTATCTCAATCTGGGGTACATTGAGACTTCTGCTTTAACAGGCGAAAATGTTGAGCGGGCGTTCTATACAATCGCAGAAACACTTTATAATGCATTACAGTAGGACACAAGCTATTATGATCGTGAAAGATTAATTTCACGCTAATTTGTATATACGGCCGTAGTACTAGGATAATATCTACGTATTATTATTCTCGCCCTTATGAGATTTCTTGAAAACTTTAGAGAAAATATATTTTTATAAACCTACGATTTCTTTAAATCCGAGTGGTTCATTTCCTTCGTCCACAGTCACAATTTTAAAATCTACTCCATATCTGTCTCGAATGCTAGGTGCCTTCTGAGTAGCGATAAATTTCTTTCTAATACTTGCGTTTTCGCCTATCCACAACCAAATTTCTTTCTCTAGTGGATCTACAATTATGAAGATTGAGAAGGGATCAAACTTTGTGTGAATCGACTCATCTTTACCTTTAATTTCTTTAAAATCTTCATTTTCCTCATCTATTTCAAATAATAGAATCTGTCCTTCTAAGATGTTCATATTAAATCCCGTTAAGTAATTATACATAAATGTGCAAATAACTATTATGCAATTCTTTTTTATAAGCTTTTTTATATCATACTTGTTTCGGGAAGATATTCAATCTTAAATTACGATGTAAATTTTCATTTTTTTCAGATAATACGCTAAAGTCCAAATAATAGCAACATGTATGACAGCTATAGGGAAGATTACTAAACCAAGCGTATTGAAGGGGAATATTGTATAAATCGAGTAGGCAATTAAGATATGAACGAGATATAAAATAAATGCATTTCGACCGACGGCACTAAAAATTCTCTCTTTTTTTACGAAACTATAATTTACGCCCCAAAGTTCGTATATATAATTTAAAATAAAGTAAACTATCGATGCAACACCTATAGAAATTAATATGTAGGGTAACGATATATAAGGCCTACTAATTCCCCAAACAAAAGCAGATCCGATCCCAATTAGTAACAAGAGAAAACCTCCATATAAAAAATAATATCTTACATATTCTTTTCCTTTCTTTAATCCTTCGGCTAAAAAAGAAGATAAAATTATCATTGAGCCCCAGGAGAATATGCCTAAGATTCCTCCTTCTATTGAATCGTAAATTACAATACTTATTGGTGTGAAAAGAATGAATTGATGTAAAATCATAAAGACATTTGCAAATAGCAACTTTACGTATGGTTTTGTTTGGAGTAATGGTAAAAGAATTAAACCTGATGCTCCTAAAACTTGAAGGGTACCCCATCGAAAAAAAAATCCTTCTGGTCCCACATACATCATTAAAACTAAACCTATACCTATAAAGATTAAATATCTACGGATGTAACGTATTAAAGCTCTCTTTTTCCCATCTATTTCAACTCGCCGTTTATAAGATATATTCAAGTTAAGAGCTAGCATAAATACAAAGAAAGGCGCTACTAGATCAACATATGTTAACCCATAATCCCCAGCATGTCTAGTCCATACTGGCATGGCGTCATAAGGGTGAACACTGTTAACAAACACCATCAGGAGGACTGTTAACCCCTTAAAAACATCTATACTTAATATCCTTTCTGGTTGTTTGGTAAAATTCTCTTTTTCTTGTGTCAAATCCCTAAGATAAACTTGTTCTAGTTAAAGATTTAAAGCCTAAAATTAGTTAAAAGTTTTATTGACATCAAGAATACGAAAGAAAAAAAAAGTATGGTTAGATTTTCCACTGACCTTCTTCGTAAATAACTTTGTCATCTGCAATGATTTTTGAACCTGGTAAGCTCATATCTTTAAGTATATCCCAGTGAATCGCGCTCTCGTTGGTTGATCCTGATTCGTGCGGTCCATGGCCTAATGCACAATGCATCGTCCCCCCTATCTTTTCGTCAAATAGCATGTTTTTCGTGAAATCGCTAACACCATAATTAGTACCTATGGCAAATTCACCAAGGACATCAGCGCCATCGAGTGCAATTAACTCATGAAGCAATTCTTCTGCCTTATCCGCCGTTGCTTTAGTAACCTTTCCATCTTTGAATTCTAAGTAAATATTTTCTATTTCTCTTCCCCCATAAATTCCGGGATATGTAAATCTTATGTGTCCATTTACAGAGTCTTCCACTGGGGAAGTAAAAACCTCTCCATCAGGTAAATTATTATGTCCACAGCAATTTATCCACTTTCTATCCTTCACTGAAACGGTTAAGTCAGTATCTTCACCAATAACATGAATTTTTTCCGTTTTATTTAAAATTTCGATGAGTATATCTTGTTTTTTCTCAATTTCCTTCCACTCTTTAACCGGATCCTCCTTGTCTAAGAGTAAAGATTTCTCAACAAATTTAGAATACGAAAAAAGGTCCATGTTAGCCTCTTGAGCATATGCATTACATGGGAATGGAACGATAACCCAATTTAATTCTCCTTTTGCATATCTTTCCATATAAATTTTCATAAGCTCCCTATACGCTGGCGAACCTCGAGATTTAGCAACTTTTTTTGGATCGACTAAAGAAAGTTTTTTCGGGTTATAATCTCCAAAAATATTAATAAGGCAATCAAAGTCTTCAAAAATTCTTTTTCTGACATCATCAACATATGTTAACTGTTCTTCAGAACCATATTTATAAAGTAATTCTTGAGTTCCTTCAATAGTAGGAACCAATAGAGGGTGACCACCAGCTTTTAGAACCTCAATATAAATAGCTTGGAAAAGTTCTTCAGCTATTGTTGGTCCTATCACCGCTACTCGTTGATCTTTTTTAACACCCACGGCATAGTTTACCGCTAGTTTCGCTAACTTTTCATAAAATTCACTAATCATGAGTTAAATATTTTTTGTTAATTTAAAAACCATTTCTTATCATTAATTTGATTTAAAGGATTAATGCTATCGAAGATGAAACTTAAAATAGTAAGCCTACACTAACAAATTACAATTTAGATTTTCCATTGACCTTGTTCGTAGATGATCTTTCCATCAGCTTTAATGATTGAACCTTGAGCCTTCATATCTTTTAAGATGTCCCAATGTAGAGCGCAATCGTTTTTTCCACCGCATTCGACAAGTCCTAAACCTAATGCACAATGTAGAGTTCCTTCTATTTTTTCGTCAAAAAGTATATTTTTGGTAAAATCTGTAATTCCATAGTTCGTTCCTATCGCAAATTCGCCCATGATATTAGCATTTTCTATAGCTATTATTTCTTGGAGTAAGTCTTCGGCTTTATCTGAGGTTGCTTTTGTCACTAATCCGCTTTTAAACTCCAAGTAGATATTTTCAATTTCGTGACCAAGATAAATCCCTGGATATGTGAATCTTATATTCCCATTTACAGAGTCTTCTACGGGACTAGTATATACCTCGCCATCAGGTAAATTTTCGTGTCCACAACCATTTTCCCATGTTCTACCTTTTAAAGAAAATGAAAGGTCAGTATCCTCCCCTAAAACGCTAATCTTTTCCGTAGTGTTTAAGATTTTAATAAGGCTATCTTGCATTTTCTCAATTTTCTTCCATTCCCTAACAGGATCTTCCTTATCTAAAAACAACGCTTTTTCAACGAACTCAAAATAAGAGAATAAATCCATGTTTGCTTCTTGAGCTAAAGAATGGGACGGGTAAGGGATACCTACCCATTTGTATTCCCCTTTAAGATACCTCTCGTCAATAATTTTGTTTATTTCTTGTCTAGTTTTCGAACCATAATATTTAGTAACTAATTTAGGATCTACCAATGAAAGTTTGCGAGTGTTATAATCTCCAAAAATATATATTAAACTATCGAATTCTTGAGCAATGGTTTTAAAAACATCGTCTATATATTCTATCTGCTCTTCTGAACCGTGCTTAAAGAGTAACTCTTCTTCTCCTTCAACATCAAGAACTAATAGCGGGTGAGCACCAGCTTTTAGAATTTCAACATAAAGTGCTTGAAAAAGATCCTCTGCTATAGTGGGGCCCCAAACATATAC
>JAGXOB010000191.1 GCA_019894735.1 Promethearchaeota archaeon
GAAATTAGTCGCTGTCACCTTACCATTTTCAGATTTAGCTTTTGCGGCTGGTACAATCCCTGTTTTTCCAATACGAATGCATCAATTTGAGATAAATAAATATCTTACATACTTAGGTTCAGCTTCAAGTATCTTTGGTTGGGATACGGTATCAAATTTTTTAGGTTTTGTTAGAAATCTTGGAATTGAAGACGTAAGTAAACTAGTAGATGGCATTATTGAAGATGTAATCGACGTTATAAATAAAAAATACAACGAAATGTATGATATTGGAATTGAGAATGGAATTTCAAGTGATTTTTGCTACGGATTAAAAAGTTTAGTTGGCATGCATGTTTCCAAAGGTAGTAATGTAGATGCTTGTCTTAATGTTACAATTCGTTGTAGTGCTTACAATAAATATTTAGAGTCATTGAAAGCTATAAACCAAGGACCTAAACAAATTTGGATAGATATTCCGCCTAGGAACATCGGAAATGCTATAGAATTGCTAACGGATAACATTACAAACGCGATTAAGGATTTTGAGAATTTGACAGGTAATACAATTACAGATAACCAGATAAGAGAACATTTTAAAATTGGTAACCAAGTAAAAAGGTCGTACAAAAACATAATTTATGATATTAGCGCTTCCGATTTTTATCCATGCAATCCCGCAACATTTAGCGAAATTATGGCGCTATTAAGCATTACATATCAAGATTATAACTCAAACGCAACTAGATATAGAGATAACATTGTGTCTCTTGAAAAAGAAATGAGGGAAAGAATAAGAAAGGGAATTGGAATGGATGTGTCCAATATGCCTCGAATATTTGTAACTCCGATGTTTGGAGGATGGGAACCAAAAAGTCATGAGATAATTTATGAATTGGGTGGAAGAGCGCTATATGCTGATTGGGAACTGTTACAATTATTAGAAGAAATTCCTACATCACCTAATTCAAATCCTGCTGAAGATTACGCCCGATTTCTCATGAACGCTACAGAAACGGGAATTGGCTGCGATAACGATAAGTTAACTGAATCGTATTTGAGGATGGCAAGGGATTTAAATGCTGATGGAATGATTTTTTTTCAATTATTTGGATGTCACTCCATTTCAAATTGTTATTCTATGCTAAGAGAAAAAATAAAACGCGAGCTTGAAATACCGACTACAGCAATTACATTTAATAAAATTGGAGAATCAATCGATCAGATGAAAACTAGAATCGGTGCCTTCATGGAAATGTTTAATTAATTAAAAAATAGAGATTTTAGATAGAAATCCTTAATTTTGAAGAAAAAAATGGATTAATAGCTTAAGATATTAGTATCTTTTCTTTTACGGTATTAATATTTTTGTCGAAATGCTCATTTTCTTTATTGTTTTTTAGAATTTCCGTTGAATTGGAAACATTTAATATCGAATGCCACTTAGTTAAAAACTCATTATCGAATTTTGCTAATTTATCTCTTTCAACAATCTCTGCATACTCACTTTTTGCAGATTTTACCATATTATTTCTATATGAAGGCGATGCTTGCTCCCTATTACCTATTCGTATAATATTTTTCAATTCATCTCGTTTTTGTGTTTTTATTTCCCCATCTTCAATAAAATTATGCCAAACTCCATTATCAAAAGGAGGTACTACTATTAAAGGAATAGTATAATCTACTTCTCTAACCAAATGGGTCCTCAAATAATTTTTAATTTCTAGGTCATATCCAAATAGGGATACTAAAATTAATTGTGATCTAATATCATTACACTCATTTTTTTTATCCTTCTTGAATTTCTCTGAAAATGACTTTATTTCATTCACTAATTTTAACAGATTCATATATTTTAATGGTTGTGATGTTCTATTACAATAAATAAAAGTAACTTCATAATCATAGGGATTAATTTCTTCAGTACCTTGATTTTTGATTTTTGAGTGCGCGTCTTTAGTAGTAACTATCAATAAATCTATGACTCTTTGAAAAGTATCCCTCTTTAGTGCAAAATTATAATTACGATACACTTTTGTATTCTCTTCATTGGTCTTAATTATATTATTTTCAACTAATTCAATATATGGAAAATAAGTTCTATCCCATTCTTCCCATTTTCCATCAATATAGTTTGTAGAAAATGGAAATTTCATAATTTCATCTGAAAAGCCAATTAAATGATATAAGTGCTTAATTATAGCATTTAATATCCTTGTTTCGAGTGTAAATATACTCCTTTTTTCTTGAGCTTTCTCTAATTGAAATTTGGAAAGTTCTGTAAATGGATTACAAAATTTATTTTTAACCTCCTCCTTCAATGATCGAATCAATTTTCCTTCAATTAGGCTTAAACAGTTATGCGATTCTTGTTGAATTTTTAATTCTTTAGCTAATGATTGAGTTTTGAACACCATAATTGATATATGAGTCCTCTCAAAACAATTATTTATTGAAGCCTGAACCACTGAAATAAGATCTTTTTCACTATGACCTATTATTAATAGATAATCCTCAGATATAACAGAATTTTTAGAAATCTTGAATTGAGATTTAAAAATTTTGTGGATCGTTGAAGAAATTTCATTCATTGGTATTAATTTCTCAATAATTTTTGTCCTTATTTTAATCACTCTCTTATTTTTTTCATTTTTTTACTAAAATATCACTTGAGAGTATTTGATTGCTAATTACACCTTCAGAAATTAGTCATTTTATAGTTAACAACTTAGCTTTTTTCTATATAGAGTAGGCAAAAATTTATTTGTTGCAAGCAGTGCCTTTCTTAGTATTATCTTTTAAGCCAAATTCCTTAAAATTTTACACTTGTGACAATATCAAATACTCAATCTATCTAATTAATATAAAGGAATGATTACTTTTAATTTTTTGCATAAATATATAATTTTATAAATACAGAGAATTGAAACTTTAAATTTTTATAAGACTTCTATTAAAAAACTAATTATTTTAAAAATAAACCTTTTATTTAAAACTCTATTTTTTTAGCAGAAATACAATTTTTTAACCCTCTACAAAAAATAACTTTCTTTTAGTATGAACTCTTTGAAAATTATCTTTATTTTTTTGAATGTGCTCTCTGATTTCAGCTAAT
Source organism: Promethearchaeota archaeon (assembly GCA_019894735.1). The sequence goes on from JAGXOB010000191.1 coordinate 3,098, forward strand.
TCTTCATTTTTAAGCATACTGTTGAATATATTTAGCGTGCTTAAATATAATTTCGGAACAAAAGTATCTATTTGAGAAAGAACATAGGACAGTTCTTCAATTGAAGTATAGTTAATTTTTAAATCAATTTCTCTAATTTGAAGACTATTTAGGATGCGTTTTTCAAATTTTCTTCGAGCAATATTACTCCATACTAGTTCGTACACAAAATAGTTTATTCCTTGGACAAGTTCTGTAAAAAGTGCTGTACCGGTCGCAACAGCGATACTTCCAGTTAGAATGTATGCTGTGATTGTTCCCAGGACAAGTGTTATACTTCTATAAATTAAACTTTTAACTAAACTACTCTTCCATTCAACCTTTCTAGATTCCATGAAAATATAGTAATTTGGAACCTTATAATTTATCTCATAAATTTTATTACTTTTAAATAACTAATTGTAAATTGTAGTCCTAAAAAACTTAAATTTAAACCGTAATTTGAGATGATCCTAAAACGAGCATATACGCTGATGATGTCTTAAGTTTTACATCTGTTCTAAAAATGGCTTCGAATTTCTTAACGGGTAGAGATTACCTAAAAAAGAAAAAATTTAGAGAAAAGAAGAAATTAATCTCTGTTGCTTTAGGATTCCCTGATTTAGTTTTTGCTGTTGGAGCAGTTCCAGTTTTTCCAATTCGAATGGAATCTTTTGAATTTGCTAAATATTTGACGCCAATAACATCAGCAACCTCGGTTCTTGGTTGGGATTTAACTGCAAAATTTCTGGATTTCGCTCGACAGTTCGATGTGTTAAAAATAGTAGACAAAATTCTTGAAGATGTTATTTCTTCGATAAACAATAAATATAACGAAATGTACGAACTAGGCGTTAGTAATGGAGTTCCTTCAGAATTATGCTATGGGATTAACGC
>JAGXOB010000192.1:0-1776 GCA_019894735.1 Promethearchaeota archaeon
AAACAACTGGATCTATAACTAAAGGATTTCTAATTGTACCCATTTTTACTGTTTTTAACAGTGGTGGAGCTATTCCAATTTCAAATTCAGGTGTAAAAATTATATTTCCGATACTGGACGCTACTAAAGCAATAGATAAGATAATTATCTCAATATTCTTCTTATCCCTCTCCATTTTTCTGTATTATCATAATTTTTTGTCTATTTCAATACGAATTAATGATATGTGTAAATATAAAGTTTTGTTTAGAATTATGGAGCTTTCAATTATCATTGTTCAATTCTCAGAAAATATGTGTTAACCTAGAAATAAAGTTGATATATCTGGGAATTGAATTTGATGAGAGTTAGAAGAAATTCCCATTCAAAAAATATTTAAACTGTTAAACTTATAGTAATAAAACTCTCTTAGGATTAATCTTAAAATCAACTATCGATAGTTTAATAATGGTCAAAAATAGCGATATCTCTTTCTTTTTTAACCCGAAAAGCATTGCAGTCGTTGGAGCGAGTGGAACTCCCGGTAAGGTTGGATATAATGTTTTGAAAAACATTGTTGAATCGAAATATTCTGGTAAATTATACCCTATTAATCTTAAAGCGAACGAAATACTAGGAAATAAAGCTTATAAGAGCGTTTTAGATGTTCCAGAAGAGATCGACATCGCTATATTTGTTATTCCCGGCAAATTTGTAAATGCCATCGCAGAAGAGTGTGGGAAAAAAGGTATTAAAGGTTTGGTCGTTATTACTGCCGGATTTAAGGAGATCGGTGGTGAAGGGATTAAGCGAGAATTAGAATTGATTAATATAGCTAAGAAATATGGCATGAGGATTATTGGTCCAAACTGCCTTGGGTTCATTGGCATTAATTATAACGGTTCTTTTGCGGCTAACACTCCTAAGGAAGGAGAAATTGCGATGATATCCCAATCCGGTGCTATGCTCACGGGAATGATGGATTATTCTTTGGATCAAGCTTTTGGTTTTTCCTGTAATATCAGCTTAGGGAATAAGGCCGACACCGATGAAGTTGATTTTATTGAATACTTGGCTAATGATTCAAACACTAAAGTCATTTTATGCTATTTAGAAAGCATTGAAAATGGAACTAAGTTTTTAGAAGTAGTATCAAAAGTTGCGCGAAAAAAACCAATAATTATACTAAAATCTGGTGTCAGTGCGGCTGGAGCTAGAGCTGCCTCAAGTCACACGGGAGCTTTAGCTGGTTCAGATATTGCATACGATTTAGCATTTGATAAATGTGGCGTTTTAAGAGCTGATTCGATTGCAGATCTCTTTGATTATGGAGAAATCCTTTTATTCCAGCCAATTCCTAAGAAAAATTCATTCGCGATCATCACTAACGCTGGTGGACCAGGTATAATCGCTACAGATGCTTTTGAAAGAGAAGGACTGAAATTTGCTCAATTTTCAGAGCCCATATTACATAAGTTACGTGAAAATTTACCAGCGGAAGCAGCAATTTTTAACCCGATTGATATAATTGGAGATGCTTCTCCTGATAGGTATGAGTTCACGATAAAGACTATATTTGGATTAAACAATGATAAAAGTCACGACAATATTGACGAAAACGACATCACGACATACGGCGCTCTTATTATTATGAGCCCACAAGCTCAAACGCACCCAAATGATGTCGCTAAACTGATTCATAGAATATCGTCTGAGTTATTATTAGATAAACCAATTGTGTCAGCCCTCATAGGAGGAGTTTCGATGACCGAAGCTACGAAATATTTAAAGCAGAAT
>JAGXOB010000192.1:1873-3998 GCA_019894735.1 Promethearchaeota archaeon
CATTATTAGATAAACCAATTGTGTCAGCCCTCATAGGAGGAGTTTCGATGACCGAAGCTACGAAATATTTAAAGCAGAATCGCATCCCTTGTTACCGATTTCCAGAAAGAGCTGCTCAATCACTTAAAGCAATGGTTAAATATAGTGAGTTTCTAAATAGAGAACCGCATGAGGAAATAGAAATTCCTAAGTTTAAAGTTCAAAAAAAAAGAGTTAGAGAGATATTCGATAACGCTAGAACCGAAGGAAGAACAGTATTGCTAAGTCACGAGACGAGCGAAATTTTCGAAAAATACGGTATTGTATCTCCCAAGTCTCGATTAGTAAGAACACCATCCGAAGCAAGTAAATTACAAAAAGAAATAGGCAAATCAGTTATGAAGATTGTGAGTCCTCAAATAATCCACAAAACAGATGTGGGAGGGATTTTCCTAAATATTGAATCAGAGCAAGACGCGTTTGAGGCATATGTACAAATTCTTAATAACGTTAAAAGATTTGGTCCTCAAAACGCCCGTATATATGGTGTAGAAATTCAAGAAATGATTGATTTTAAGAAGCAAACTAAAGTAAATGAAATAATTATTGGTATGAGTAAAGACCCACAGTTTGGTCCATTGATAATGTTTGGAACAGGAGGTATTTACGCAAATTTCATGAAAGATGTGTCATTTGCGTTGTCCTATAACTTTTCTAAAGATAACGCAAAGAAATTGATTGAAAATACTAAAATATTTAACCTACTGCAAGGTGTTAGAGGAGAACCAATGTCTGATATTGACTCGATAATCGATGTTCTATTAAAACTTTCTCAATTAGTAAACGATTTTCCCGAGATTGTCGAGTTAGATATTAATCCACTTCTTTCGTTTGTAGAAGGATATAGTGCCGTAGATATTAAGATTACAATATCAAGATAATTAAAATTAAAATAAGAATTAAATAAAAAAAGTGAACAAAATGGTAAAAGTGTTTTATTTGTGCTCTTTGCAAGAACGAGCGGGAAAAAGTTTTCTTTCAATTGGGTTTATTCAAAAATTAACAAAAGAAGGCAAGAAGTTCGCTTACTTTAAACCAATTGGATGTCCTAAAGGGGCGTTTAGTTTAAAATGTGATAAAGATATAGAATTTATTTTAAGGACTGTATATAAAGGTAAAGATCCCTATGATACAGTTTGTCCAATCTCTATTCCAGATGCGTACTATATTGACTTAATAGACGCTGACAAGAAAATAGAATACCTAGCTAAGATTAAGTCAACCTACGAAGAAATTTCTAAAGACGTTGATTATGTAATAATTGAAGGAGCACCTTCAGTAAGAAAATTCGTAAGAGTTGGTATCGATGATGTGAGTATAGCAAAATCATTAGGAATTAAGGATATGATATTTGTGAGTTCTGAATCTTCTGATAAATGCATTGATAATATTTTCTTTACTAAAAACTATTTTGAGTTCCGGGAAGTTAGTCTATCAGCAATTATTTTTAATAAAATAGATTTCGAATATATACCCAGAATTAAAGAGCTACAAAAAGAAAATATCGATAAATATAACATTCCCGTATTAGGGATAATTGAAAGAAGTATTGAACTATTCTCACCTCGAGTAATGGAAGTGTTAGAGGCTATAGGTGGGGAATTGATTAACAAAGCAGCCGCAACAGGTTTGAATAATACGGTTGAAACGATTATCATCGGTGCTATGAACGCTCAAGCGGCGTTGAAATACCTAAGACAAGTTAAAAAAGCCGCGGTTATCACGGGAGGAGATCGAACAGACCTTGCCTTAGCAGCCTTACACGAGGATGTATCGGTTCTTATTTTGACGGGATTCATTCAACCTGACGCTAAACTCGTAAGAGTGGCCAACGAAAAGAACATACCTATTATTTTAAGCCCCTCGGACACTTATACTACTATGAGAAACTTAGAGCGATTAAAACCAGGGATACAAGAAGACGAGATTCAAGCTGTTCTAGAATTAATGGAAAGCCAAATAGATTGGGATTATTTATTAAAGAAATAAAAAAAAAAAAGAGTTTAAATTGTAGAATTTTGAAGCTTTAAAGTAGGCTACCAAATAAGGACCCAAATATTATTACGATAAGTATCGCCCCTAAAAT